>CAJYBF010000011.1 GCA_913064935.1 uncultured Mollicutes bacterium | reverse complement strand
GTTGGACAAAAGGTCTGCGCTTTATAACCTGTTAGAGATAGGTTAGTGTTCAAGAAATCAGTTATATTTACTCTTATTTTTGTATCAGTTGGTATGTCTTTGATTTTACCATTCAGAGAGTCAATTATTGGAGTGTTCTTAAAGAACCCAGACTCGATTGCTTTGTGTAAGGAATACTTACTGTATTTAACTTTAACACTACCATTCTTCGGAGTTTTCCAATTGCTTTTAGGAGTATTTAGAGGTTTAGGAAATGTTAAATATTTATTGATATTAAGTTTGTCGAGATTGTGGCTATTTAGGCTTCCACTTATCATAGTCTTGGTATTCATATTTAGTTTTAGAGAAAGTAGTGTTTGGCACGCGATGTGGATTAGCAATATTATCGCTGTAGTGATTGGATTCTTTTTATACAAAAGAACAAAATTCGAGCCACGCATTTAGGGTATAAGAAGATGAATGCATACAAAAAAAATATATATTTAGATTACTTACACAATTTCACAAGGAATTTTAATCTTTCACATGGAGTCTTACTGATTTACTTGGCTATTAAAGGCTTCACTTTCTTGGAAATCGGTATCGTAGAGTCTATATTCCATGTAACTTCTTTAACAATGGAAATTCCAACTGGAATTCTTGCAGATTTACTTGGAAGAAGACTAAGTAGATTATTAAGTGTGATCTTGTACATTGCTTATTTAGCCTTATTGTTTTTTGCTACTGATTTATTTATGGTCTCAATAGCCTTCGCTCTTTGTGGGCTATCGTATACACTGGAATCAGGTGCGGGCGATGCTTTGATATATGATTCTTTGATTGAAACAAAAGAAGAATCTAAGTATCCTAGGATAAACAGTATAAAAGAGATTATCTATCAGTCATCATCATTATTAGCTTTACTAATTGGAGGATACTTAGCCTCAATTAACTATGATTGGGTATTTATAGGATCAATGTTTTTTGGCTTTGCTGCATTGATATTTGTTTATAAAATGAAAGATCCAATTCTTGAAACAGATAATGCTCATAAACCTTTTCTCGTACGAGTAAAAGAACAATATGTTAACAGTATTAAGTATATTCTGACTAATAAGAAACTACGGTTCTTGGTAGTTATGTCTAGTCTGTTCTTATTTCCAGTTACAGTTTCATTCTTTTATATTCAAAGTTTGTTTACTGAGTTAGGTTATTCAACAACAGTTATCGGCATAATTTTAGCACTGCATTCAGGTTTCGCAATTTTAGGTGCTTTATCCGTTGAAAAAATACTTAAGACGTTTAAGGAAAGACACATACTAATTATGATTCCTCTTATTGAACTTATACTTATTTGGATGTTGACATTAGAGTATTCCTACGTACCTTTCATTATACTAGGTGGAGTTGAAAGTATGTTTTATGTAATTATGCTTGCCTATATGAATAAAATTATTCCTTCAAATAAAAGAGCTACAATATTATCAATGAGTAATATGGTTTTCAGCATACTTATGATCGCAGTGTTTCCTGTCTTTGGATACATAGCGGATATATATTCATTGAAAGATGGATTTATATTTAATGCAATAATAGTGTCTGTTGCATATATTATATACATAATTAACTACAGGAAATTAGATGCTTAGAAAAAAAATTATTGAATATGCTGAAAAACAAGGTTTAATTATAGGATTTTGCTCATATGAAACATATAAAGAAATGAATACATCATCGCTCACTTCAGATAAGATAGCCTTTGCTAAGACGATTATCTAAGTCGCTTATCCGATAACTAAAAAAAGTGATTTATTGTTAGCATCATTTGCTTTAGAGAAAGATTATCATTTAGTTTTAAAAGATAAACTGGCTAAAATAAAAAAATACATTCTATCGATGATAGATGCTCAAATCGAATATTTTGTTGATAATGGACCAGTTGATGAGAAATTGGCTGCTTACTTATCTGGATTAGGATACTATGGGAAAAATACTCTAATTATTAACAAGGATTTTGGTTCTTATATTTTAATTGGAGAACTTCTTGTTGATTTTGAAATTGTTTCGAGTATTCCTGTTACGAACAACTGTGCAAACTGTGATTTATGCGATCAACATTGCCCAACTGACGCTACTAAAGCAGTATACGACAAGTGTTTAGCAGGTTTTTTACAAAGAAAAATATCTCTTTCAGATGAAATATATAATCAGTTTACTAAAATATATGGTTGCGATGTATGTATTTCAATTTGTCCTAAGAATTCTAGAGTTAAGACAAAAGAAAATTATCTATATGAAAATGTGGATTTATTGGATATAATAAAGAGTACGAGACATGAATTTACTAGGTACAATGAATATGCATTTTATTGGTTGGGTCATAATTTAATGAAAAGAAATGCTATTATTATTGCCGCAAATAATGGGATAGATATAACTAAGGAGTTGGATTATGTCAACTCAACAGAAGATTATATGCTATCTGCAATAAAATACTATAAGAAGAAAATGAACATTTAGGTGAAACGATGATAAACGTAGTTTTATATAATCCAGAAATACCACAAAATACTGGAAACATAATGAGAACTTGTGTTGCTGCAAACGTTAAGTTACATTTAATAGAACCTCTTGGGTTTTCTTTGGATGAAAAAAGTGTTAGAAGAAGCGGTGCTAGTTACGTAATCAAAACTAATTATGTTACTTATAAGAGTTGGGAAGATTTTACTAATAAAAACAAGGGTTCATTCTATTTCTCTACTAGATATGGATCACATACTCCAAGTGAATTTGATTTCTCTGTATCTACTGAAGAAATCTATTTGATATTTGGTGCTGAATCAAGTGGAATACCAAAAGAAATACTTAAACCTCACTTGGATAATTGCATTAGATTGCCTATGACTAAAGACGTTAGAAGTCTTAATCTAAGTAATGTAGTCGCTATTATGGTATACGAAGTTTTAAGACAACAAAACTATAATGATTTATACTTTGATGAACCAGAAGAACTAAAAGGGAAAGATTATATACTATCATGAAAAAAGGAAAAAAATACGTAAAAAAACAGAATAAGATACAACCAGTTCAAGAGATACAGGATCTTATTAAAGGTCAGTATTTAGAATGGAAAAAATGGTTGAAGGGTTCGTACTTTTTAGTACTTCTTTCTACTATAGCTGTAATCTCTTTAAATTTTGTGAAAATAGTTAATCTCATTTTTAAAAGAAGTGAGGTAGAATTGTCTGGTTTTTTACCGTTATTTTTTACCATTTCAATATTCATCTTGTTCATAGTTCCCTTAATGAGTATATTTACAAGACGTAAATGCCCTCATTGTCACGAAATTGTGAGTAAAAATTCAAGACATTGCCACAAATGTGGATATGATTTAAAAATAAATAAATAAAAACAGAAAAATGTCGAATACTATTACTGGACTCTCATGGCGGAAGTAAAATTAGGAGATGTCTATGAATAACAAAGATAACAGAGAGAAACAAAATCCTGTAAACAATGGTAACAACAGTCAGATTAATGAACAGTACAGAAAAAACAGAAATAACACGAACCAAGGAATTAACCAATTTGACGAAGAGTTTGCGGAAGAAATTACTATTCAGCCTACAGGAACAACTTTTGTAGATACTGAAAGAAATAAAACAAAATCTAATAGAGATGTTAAGCGTAGAGATTACGAAGACCAAGAATATTAGGTAATAACAAAAAATAGGTCGGAAGACCTATTTTTGTTAGTGTTTTACTTTATTTATATATTCACTGTATTGCGAATGAGAATCTAGTAATTTATCTTTTTCCTCGATGTCAATAGTATACCAACCCTTCTTGAACATTAAATTATGTAACGCTCTTTGCATGTTTTGTGTTTCTGTATACATTTCAAAAAGAGTTTCATAAAGCGTTTGATTACTTGCTTCGCCCATTGCTATTGAGTATAAAGATACATTCTCTTTTTCATACGATATAACATTCGAAAGAATATCCTTATCATTGAATATGTGTGCTTCGACCATTGTATCTGGATTCTTAATAGTATTCACTCTAATTTTCACAATTTTCCAAGCTTTCCAGCAGTAGATTATAATGCTTAGCGTGCATTTTCTGTGTTGCTTCTAAGATATTAATGATTTCCTGATCACTACTTTGTCTTCCAAACTCTTTTATTGTCTTTATTCCCATCAGATTACCTGCTAACATGTCACAAATATGTATATTGTCTTTTACACTAATGACATTTGGTGGTTTACTTATTATTGACATCTTTTCCTCCTGAATTGACATTTTACTACAATATATTTTTAACATCTAGGATTAAATATATACAAATAATATATAATTATATTAAACTAGTAAAGAAGGAGTGGATTGCTAATGGAACAATTTGAGAAAGAGTTATCTGAAAATGTTATCATATTTGGCTATACGTCTAATTGTGGAACATGCAAAATTGGAGAAAAAATGTTAGATATAGCTGTTAGCTCATTTAGTGAAATTGAAGTAAGAAAAATCAACTTATCCTTATTCTCAAATGTTGTCAATGCTTACAAAGTGAGCAGCATACCTTGCTTTATATTGCTCAAAAATGGAGAGTTATTTGATCAATTCTATGCCTTCCAATCAGTTACTTATATTTACAAAAAAATAGATGCACTTATCAAATCAAATACTGTATAATTATATTAGGTGAAAGTTGGTAGATAATATGAACAAACCAGGGGATTATATTCAGATTCACAGTTTTAAGCATAATAAGGAATATCATCGTATTTGGGAAAAAACTATGATATTAGAAATAGCTAAGGATTACCTCGTAGTTGCTAATGAGAGGACAAGGGTTTTAGAATCTAATGGCAAAACTTGGTTTACTCAAGAGCCCGCAATTTGTTTTTTCTTTAAGAACCACTGGTTTAATGTTATCTCAATGTTAAAAGATACGGGAGTTCATTATTACTGTAATATTGGGAGTCCTTTTGTTCTTGATGATGAAGCGATTAAGTACATTGATTATGATTTGGATGTAAAGATATTTCCAAATAATCAATATAAGGTATTAGATAGATTCGAGTATCAAGTTAATAGTAAGGAAATGGAATATCCAAGTGAAGTGATGGAAATCATAGAATTTGAGTTGGAAGCACTAGAAGATAGAATTAAGAGCGAAGAGTTTCCATTCATAAAAGAAACTGTTATGGATTATTACGAGAAGTATAAGACATTAAAGGAGCATACAAATGAAGGATCTTAGATTAGAGAAATTAGCAAAAAGTTTATTGAATTATTCAGTTGAAGTAAAAAAAGGTCATCATGTAAGAATTACAGGTGATTATGAAGCCAAACCCTTACTACTAGAATTGATAAGGGAATGTAGAAGACTTGGTGCGCATCCTTACGTTGATATATTAGATGATGAGATATCTCGAGAAGTCAACTTAGCTACTACAGAAGAAAGCATAGACATGCTTGTAAAGTGGAGCAAACCTAAATTTGAAGATATAGATGCTTCGATTGGCGTATATGCCGATCGAAATGATGATGCATCTGTTGATGTACCAATGGATATCAAATTACGTAGATCAAAAAAAATGAGACCGTTAACTGACATTATAATAAATAATAAAAAATGGGTTATTCTAAATTACCCTACTCATACTTTAGCACATAAAGCCAAAATGAGTTACGAGCAATTCTATGATTATTGTATGAAGGTTTCCTTGGTTGATTATTCTAAAATGAAAATAGCCTTCGAGCCACTTGCGAAACTAATTAATAAAACTGACAAAGTTAGAATTACAGGTCCAGGTACTGACATTTCTTTCTCTATCAAAGGATATGGATCAGAGCCATGCTCAGGAGAATGCAATATTCCTGATGGCGAAATATACACTGCACCAGTCTTAGATTCAGTTAATGGTACAATAACCTACAATACTCCAAGTGCAAACAGAGGAGAAGTTTATAATAATATCTCATTAACGTTTGAAAAAGGCAAAATTGTTAAAGCTACTTGCGATAATGATGATGATAAGTTAAATGCTATATTTGACACAGATGATGGAGCTAGATACATAGGGGAATTTGCCTTTGGGGTCAATCCATTAATTACTCAACCGATGGGTGACATACTTTATGATGAGAAAATATCGGGTTCTATCCACTTTACTCCGGGTCAAGCTTATGAAGGACCTGCGGACAATAAAAACCGTTCTGCAGTGCATTGGGATTTAGTTTTAATCCAAACAAAAGAGTACGGTGGAGGAGAAATTTATTTCGATGATATTTTGATAAGAAAAGATGGATTATTTGTCATTGAAAATCTAGAAGGATTAAATCCAAATAACTTAAAATAAATGCTAATAATTGTTGACTTATTTAATAGTCAGTGGTAATATATTCTTGCTGACTAATTAAATGCGGGTGTGGTATAACGGCTATTACCTCAGCCTTCCAAGCTGAATACGTGGGTTCGATTCCCATCACCCGCTCCAATTAACTTAATCATTAGTCAGCAATACATCTGCGGGTGTGGTATAACGGCTATTACCTCAGCCTTCCAAGCTGAATACGTGGGTTCGATTCCCATCACCCGCTCCAATTAAATACTAGGAGTTTGAACTCCTTTTTTTTTTACTTTTTTTTAAGTGGAATGAATATAAATTTTGTGATATATTTATTATAATAGGAAATAGAGAGGATGAGCAAAATGATAGTTAAGAATATTATGGTTAATGTTCAACAAAACAATTATCAAGCAATTTTACTCGCAGGACATGAAAGTGCAAAAGTACTGCTTAATGTTAAGTATGCTTCAGGATTTTCTTGAAGTTCTGGATATGTCTTCATTGGAGAGGATTTCGGATACTTTTTAACCGATTTTAGATATAAAGATCAAGCCAATAAACAGGTTAAGGATTTAAATCATATTGAGATAGAGACATCTATAAGTGATGAGTTAAACAAGTTAATTAAAAAACATAACATTGAACTTATAGCTTTTGATAAGTCTATATATTATTCTCAGTACCAAATGTTCACTGAGCTTTTGAAATCTGATTTAGTTCCACTAGATAATGTGATTGAAAAATTGAGAATTTGTAAACAAGAGTCTGAGATAGAACTTTTACAAAAAGCATGCGACATAGCCGATGCTGCGTTCGATCATATTTTAACTTTTATAACACCAGGCATTACAGAAAAATCAGTTGAACAGGAATTAAAAGAATTTATGGTAAATCACGGTGCAGAGTCAACTTGGAACTCTTTCATAGTTGCCCGCGGTGTTAGGGGAGCAGTACCAAAGTGTATGGTTAATGATAAAATCATTTAATCAGGTGGGCTTGTAACTTTAGACTTTGGTGGTTTCTATATAGGATACACATCTATTCTTACTAGAACAGTAGCTGTAGGAGAAGTATCACCTGAGTTAAAAAAGATATATTAAACTGTGAAAAATGCCCAACTAAAAGCAGTCGAGGCTGCTAAAGCAGGACTAACGGGAAAAGAGTTAGATGCAGTTTGTCGTTATTATATAACTAGCGAAGGATACGGGCAGTTTTTCAAACACACAACTGGACACGGACTTGGATTAGATGTTCATGAAGCTCCATCAGTTGCTAGTCGCAATACTGAACCACTACTAGAAGGTTCTTGTGTAACAATTGAACCTGGAATATATATTACTGGTGTAGGTGGTGTGAGAATAGAAGATGATGTTGTAATTACTAAAACTGGCTGCATAGTTTTAACAAATTCTAGTAAGGAATTGATTATATTATAGAGAGAAAAGTGGAGAAATCCATTTTTTTTAAAAAAAGACATGCAATACAGTGTTTTTTTTGCTAAATTTAAACAGAATTTAATGTTGAATGACCATTTTCTTGCATCAGTAGATGAAATGACCCCTCTTAAGGGGTGGCTTTTTGTCGATATGTTGCTAGATTTGTCGAAAAAATACAAATTTAGAACATTTGATGTATAATGAAACTACTATTATGCCGAAGGATAAATCAATTTGACTAAATTTATGGAGGACGTGAAATGTTCAAGCACGGAGTGTCTTTGTGTCAGGGTTAAGGTGGTTTCGAAGTACAGCAATTGTACTCTTAATCCTATCTGTTATTACGATAATTTTATATTTTAACAAATCTAACTTTTCTAAAGAAGAAGTCGTTTTTATAGAGGAAAACCAAAATGAAGTTTTTTATGTGGATGTTTCTCCATATATTAATGAATCATCATACTTTATAGATACTGATGGTAGAAAAGGATATCTAAAAACCTTTCTTGAAGTTATCGAAAGGGATTTAGGTTTAACATTAAAGTTAAGAGATAAAACAATATGGAATCCCACAGATTACCTAGAGATGTTTGAAAGTGATAACACTCTAGTTTTTGATATGAATACAGATTATAGGAATGATAAACTAGCATATTTCTCCTTTGGGATTGAAAAATACGAGAATTTTACATCAAGAGAAGTGTTCGCAACAGATATATCTGATCTAGAAAACTCTAATGTAGGAGTTCTTAGCGGTGATCTAATAATAAATTTCTTGAACTATAATTTTGGAAATGATTTTTTTAATATTATGATTTTCAATTCTCCTCAAGAAGTACTAGAAGCGCAGTTGACAGGGAAAACAGATAGTTACTTTATGTGTGACTCCATGGATAATACAAACCATGAAATATCAAAACAATTCGCATTAGAAGACTTTGCCACATCGTACAGAATCAGTTCATCACTGGAGAATAAAATCTTAATTGAAATTCTTGAAAAACAGATGGAAGTTATGAAAAGCTCTGGTGAATTATCTAAAATTCTGCTTGAGTCGGAACTGGATTACATAGAGTCGAGAATTGAGTTAACAGATGATGAACTAGATTATTTATCTAATATAGATTATCTTGAAGTAGTGATAAACGAAAACTTAATTCCAATTGAGTATTTCGCACGTAATGAGTTACATGGACTTACACAAAGAGTTATGCAAAAACTGGCAAGTGTCCTTGAATTAGAAGTTAAGTATATAGATTATAATGACCTAGAGCAAATAAAGGTTAACGTTGAAACCATACCTGACAAGGGCGTTAGGATCTATGGTAACAAAGAGATTACTAATGATAAGGAATTGGTATTTACAAATCCTATAAGAAAAAATAACTACGTATTTGCTGACTTATCAGATTCCGATGGTATTTTTATCAGAGGAAGATTAAACGATAAAGTTATAGGTGTGCTGAAAGATGACTGGATAATTAACTACATGAGAGCAGTGTACAATAACGACGTTATTGAATTCGACAATTATGATGACGCCTTAAAAGGACTCGAGAATCACGACATAGACTACGTATTAATGTTGGAAGAGTCATTGGTAGGTGCTGAAATCACCAATTGGAGACCATCTATTTTAGAAGTTGGTACATTGCCTTTGGAAATTAACATAGGAATAGCAGCGGCAGTTAAAGATGCTGCAATGATAAGTATTATAAATAAAGTGCTTCCTTATTTGGATGTAGAAGTTGAAATGCAATTAGCGTTAAGAGATGTTGCTCATAGATTTGATTATTTAACTTTGAATGTATTGATATGCTTTATATTAGTTACTATAATAATGCTATCTATGTATTTCAGAGCTGTAACTGCTAGAAAGGTTGCAGAAAAATCTACATTAAAGAAAGATAATTATATTGCGAGCATTTCACATGAAATAAGAACACCTTTGAATGCGATAATTGGATATACCGGTCTTATGAAAAATACAAATGAAAAAGATAAAGATGAGTATTTGACGATTATAGAAAGTTCCTCTGAGATATTACTAGACCTTGTTAATGATGTCGTTGATCTAGCTAAAGTCAGTGCTAACTCGATGACAATTGAAAGAGATAATATAGACTTGCAAGGAGAAGTAATAAAACTAATGAGAACATTATCTATATTTGCTGACGAAAAGGGTATAAAACTTATTTATAAGTTTCAAGAAATTCCAAAGATAATAAGTGGAGACATCTTAAGAATTAGACAAGTTTTAATCAATTTTGTTTACAACTGTATAAAATTTACTAATAAAGGATATGTAGATTTATTAGTTAAGTGTGAAAAAGAAGAAACAAGTTATAATATAAAATTTGAATTAAAAGATACTGGAATTGGAATTGCAAAGGAAAATATAAAATACTTATGTAACCCATTTGATCAATTACAACCGTCAACTTCAAGATTGTATGGCGGAAGCGGATTGGGATTATCAATCGCAAAAAAATTAGTTACGTGCATGGGTGGAAACATTGAAGTTACTTCTGAATTAGGAGTAGGGTCACATTTCAACTTCAACATTATTACCTATCCGGAACTAGATGTTGTAATAAAAGAAGTAGTAATAAGTAGTAACATCAAGATAAATGAACTTTCGATATTATTAGTAGAGGATAATCTAGTAAATCAAACTCTAGTAGTGGAGATATTGAAATCTAAAGGGAGTAAAAATGTATCTGTTGCTGACAATGGTCAAGAAGCACTAAACTTACTTGACTTACATGATTATGATGTAATTCTTATGGATATTAATATGCCAATTCTTGATGGTGTAGCAACAACTAGAGCCATTAGAAAAAAATTCCCTAATAGAAATCACAAAATAATAGCTTTAACAGCGAATGTTGAGAAGGAAGATTTATATATGTATCTTAAGAATGGCTTTGATGATACTATCAGTAAACCAATTCATATGGATTTACTAATTAAAAAAATATTGAAATAAAAGCCGTATGGCTTTTTTTTTGAAATGCGATATAATATATATAGTACAAGAAAAAGGTGGGTTAATATGAGTAAAGCACTAGTACTTGAAGGTGGAGGATTTAGAGGACTATTCACAGCGGGAATATTAGATTACTTTATAGAAAAGAATATCGAATTTGATTCAGTGATTGGTGTTTCTATGGGTGCGTTAATGGGTATGAACTTTATGTCCAAACAAAAAGAACGATCTAAGAGATTAGCTATTGATTACTTGAATGATAAAAGCTATATCTCGTATTCAAATCTATTACTTAGAGGTCAACTAGTTAATTGGAAGTATCTATTTCAAGGTAAAATAAATGAAAAAGATCCATTTGATGTAAAAACGTTTAATGCTAATGAAAGTAAATTCTACGTTAGCGTTTACAATTTGCAAAACGGTGTTGTAGAGTTCCATGACACTATTAATAACAAACATCATCTTAAATATATTCAGGCATCTGCATCTCTTCCTATTGCGTCAAGGAAAGTTAGAATTGAAAAGAAAATTTATTTAGATGGCGGGATAGTAGAATCATTACCTTTTGAAAAGGCTATTAATGACGGTAATAAAAAAACAATCCTAATCCTGACCAGAACATTAGAATATCAAAAAAAAATACAACCTGTACTTTGGATGTTTAGATTATGGTATCTTAGATACCCGAAAATATACAAGGAATTAAAGATAAGACATAGTAGTTATAATAAATTAGTTATAAAAGCTAAAGAATTAGAAGCAAAAGGTGAATTGTTCATCTTCCGTCCTGCTTACGAATTAAACATCGGAAGGTTCGAAAAAGATGCTGTTAAGTTAAATAATATCTATGACTATGGATATCAGTATGCAAAAGAAAGATATAAGGAATTAATTGAATATTTAACAAATTAAAATGCGTGAAAACGCATTTTTTAGGTGAAAGCAATTCAATAAAAAATCCGTAATAATATTTTAGATATGAGGAGTGAATTATGAAATACGCAACAATGCTATTAATTAAACACAATTTTAAAGTGAATATTATGACCGAAATGAAAGGATTGGCGGAGAACATTGAAAAAACTAAATCAATGGAGTTATCCCCAATTTTAGATGAAAAAAAGGAGGTCATAAACGATTTTAAAGATAAAATAAAACTAGAAAAGATTATTTTAGAAGATTTCATCTCGTTTGATTATAATGAAGTAATATTTCATCCTGAATTTACAATTATTACCGGTCCTAATGGTGTGGGTAAAACAACTCTATTAAAACTAATGTTTGGTGACTTAGCACCTGACAGCGGTGAAACTAAGCAGGGTGTTAATCTAGAATTTGCTTACTTTGATCAATACCGTGAAAAGTTAGACGAAGAAGCAACAGTACAAGACAATGTTGCAGAAGGTAAGCA
>CAJYBF010000010.1 GCA_913064935.1 uncultured Mollicutes bacterium | reverse complement strand
ATCGTCAGGATGAATTTTATGATTCTTTTTTACTATATCAAATATTTGCTGTTTAATAGCTGTTATAGGGGTGCCATCATTTGCGGTAATTGCCATCCACCCAACTTTATTCCCTCTATTAAATGCTTGTGAAAAAGCAGTAAACGGCACAAAAATCTGACTTTGATCTTCTTCGCCATCGCCTCCTGAGTTTTTTTTCTTGTAGGTGCCTATAACCATAAAATTAACACCCTGAATTTTAATATAAGTACCAATAGCAATTTCTCCTTTCTCGTACAAACTCTTTTCAACACCATCTCCAATGATAGCTACTTTTCTTTTTTCATTGATATCAGCATAATTGCTGGAAGCAAGAGAGCTACACTGATCCATCGCAAGGGGGAGTGACTCTGCCGCATAAGCAGCTTGTGTCCAGCTTAAGCCACTTACAGATTCAACAAATTTGGTACCATTTAGCGTCTCGAGGTTATAGGACTCGGGATCGATTGAAAAATTACCATCCTGTCCGAAGTAAGTTTCCATAGCTGTCGGACAGACTATGTCACCAACGGAATCAACACATAGCACATTAACAAAGTCAGGAACCTTCACTATCGATAATGTACAGTTGCCACCCACAGTAGGCCCATCACAGTAAGTAGCAGAAAAAGCGCTTATAATGATCGTGTCACTGGATGTCACAGCCGCACCAGTTAAGGTTCCCGTTTTAGCCACCGGGGTGACTTCGAAGCTAATGCTCTGATCACTATCGGTGATGACCAGAGTGTAACTAGTACTGGTTGCACCGCTTATAGCAATGCCGTTACGTAGCCAGCGATAGGTGCTTGTGCCTTCCGCATCATTTTCTGCATCGTCATAGGTGTAGCTGCCTGTTAGACTATCTCCAACCTCAGCATTGCCTGCATTGTCATCAATAATACCTACGTTGATGACTGTGGGGGCTTTATTAGTTGACGTGGCATCACCACTGCAAGAAACTAACAATGAAATTGAAATAATGAATAATAAGAAGTAGAAATTAATTGAATTTCTTAACGCAAAGAAAGATAGTGAAATTCTTGAATTAAAGAATGATCATGCTGTATGTGAGTATAATAGGTCTTTAGAAAATCAAAAATTTAGAGAGATTTCTTTGGTAGTTTCACCAGAAATCACTACATTTGGTAATAAGAAAAAACTAATACAAATTAAACAAATTATTGAAAGAAAAGATGAGCGAAACTAAAAAAGATTTCTTCAAAAGAAAAGATCCAGTGTCTAAACCTGAAATACCAATTCCAGGTGATTATGATTTAACTAATTTTGACAATGACTTAGCGTCATGTGGAATAAATGATGTTGAATCATTTGAAAATAGGCATAAGGAATTATTTAATAATCTTATTGTTGATTCTAGTAGTGAAAACGCAGTAGCAACAGTAGCTAAGAAAATAGAAGAGTCTTTCTCTAAAAGAGAAATAGCTTTTTTGATGTCTAAAGATTTACTTATGGCTGCATACAATAAAAGTAGAGAAGAAATTGAACAACAAGTAAAAAAAAGTAATTAATGGCAAACAAAATTTTAGTAACAGGTTATTCAGGAACTGGTAAAACATTTTCATTAGGAACATTAGATCCTAAAGAAACATTTATTATTTGTCCTGATGAAAAAGCTCCTCCATTTAGAGGTTGGAAAAAGAATTACATAATGAAGAATGATCAAGGTTTATTTGATCCTAAAACTTGTAATTACTTCAAGACTACGAATTGGGAGCATATTAAGAGTGCTATGAACTTTGTATCTAATAGCAGACCAGACATTAAAGTGATTGTTATTGACACAATCACTTATGCAATGATTGGTGAATTTATGGAAAAAGCTAAAACTGTTGGTTTTGCTAAGTTTACAGAGATGGGTGATAATGTTTATAAAACATTAAAATCTATTGATGGGCTTAGAGAAGATTTAACTGTTGTAGTTATGGCTCATACAGAAGTAAAAGCATTTAACGGAGTTGACAGAACTGTATTTGGTGTACCAGGTGGTAAGCTAGTTCAGGACGTAGTTAAGCCAGAAGGAATGTTCTTATACATATTAGAAACTATTGTTGAAAAGAAAGGTAATGAGATTACCTACGGATTTATGACACAAAACAATACAACTAACATGGCTAAGAGTCCAGAAGGTATGTTTGCAGGGCCAATTATCCCTAATGACATGAAAGCAGTATTAGAAGCTATCAAGAAATATGAAGAAGGATAGTTTATAGTGTAGTGACGGGATTCTATTATGAATGAGTCCCGTCTTATTTATTAAACAAATTATTAATTTAAACAACAACAAAATATTATGAATGCAACGATAATTTTCGGAACAAAAAAACTAGGTCAATCAGCAGCAGCAGTAGTTGCTGAGAAATATCCTAATCAAGCAGTTATTACTGTCGAAGGACAAAAAGGTGCTAAGAAATCAAGAAGAGTCTTACTTAATAGTAAAGCTGCAGATTTATTAGGATGTGAAGCTGGAAGTGTACAAAACTTAGTTTTTGCTTCTGTTGAAATGAATGATACCGATGGAAAGCAAGTTTTAATTGCTAATGCATCAACAATGCCTCCTCAAGAGGAAAAAATGATTACTTATAAGACATCTAAAAATAAAGTTTCTTATGGTGATGATTCTAAAGAGAAAGGTAAAGCAGTTACTTCTTCTCATGTATGTACTGAAATATTCTCTTTCTTAAGCAAAGATGATTCAGAAAATATTGAATTTGAATTAGTTGAATTTCCTTCTGAACAATTAGAAGCATTTTCTTTAGAAACTGTTGGTTCTTCAAATGAAGATTCAGATTCTAATCAAGAAGTTACTATTGATTCTGCTCCTGCAATTACTGGTGAAGAATTAGCTGAAGAGGCTATTATTGAAACTAATCAAGGATCAATGAATGGTCAAGAAGTTGCTGAGTCAATTCAATCTGAAGTTGCTGCTGCAGAAGCTGCTAATCCAGTTTTAGTTGATGATTCAAGAAATGAAGTATTAGCTACTAACGACTGGATGGAATAAGTAGAGCAATAGTATTCTATTAAATAATTATAAACAAATAGGTTAAGGGACACACCTTAAGTGTCCCATTAAAAATTTTAAGACAAATATTATGAGTGGATTTGGAACAGGTCAAGAAGTAGGTGAAGGTTTTCAACGTAAATTATACGTTGGTGCTGAAAACTTCAAAGTAGTATCAATTAACCCATCAAAAGAAGAATTAGAAGCTCTATATGATAGAGAGATTAATTTTGATCCAGAGTATATTGGAGAAACTAAAGTTTCTGATGCTGACGGTGAAAGAGATGCTAAACAAATTAGATTGGATTTTTATCTAGCTAATGAGGATAATAGTGTAACAACTAAAATTCAGTTTTATGTAGCTGATACTCATCACAAATCTCAAACTGGAAAGTTTAAGGTAATTAATTCTTTCGGTAGAGATACTTGGCTAGATCAACAAGCTATTCAATCTAAACAAGTGCCAGACAATATGTCTTGGTATAGTGCCGATGGTGTTAAAGTAGCTAAAAGAGGAGAAGTTGAATTAATTTCTTTCTTAGTTAACTTATTAAACCTTCCTTTTAATTTAGATAAAGTTGAAGACGTTTCTGAGGCTTATGCTAAAATTTCAAAAGAAGAGTGGGCTAAAATCTTTGCTGGTGATGTAACTTTATTACGCAACGTAGTAGCTGGTACCAACAACAAGATTGGAGTATTATTAGGAGTTAAAACTAAAGGTGATGGTAAATTAGTTCAAACTACATAATAAATACATACTTTGCGTCAGTATGTAATGTCTGGAACTGGAGCGGACAAAGTCAAATATATCCTTAATGATTTAGATGAAGCTTTTGCTGCTGGAGCATTTGGTAATGTTGATTTTGGGCCAAGAGATTTATCTCTTAGAGAGCACAATATCACACCAACTGCAATTTCAACAGAGAATACTGATCAATTAGATGTGTTTGCAAATGCTGAACCATCTGCTGATTCAGTAGCTGATGATCAAGATGATTGGTTGAACGGATAGTTCTGTCAAAATTAAATTAAAGAATAAAGGGTTGTCATTGACAGCCCTTTCTTTTTATTAACTAATAACAAATATTATGGCTTTTGGAAAGAATAAACCAGTAAAAAAATTACCTAATAGTAATGACATATTAAGTGCAGTTTCTGATTTAGAAATATTTGAAATGTATTTGGGTGGTATTCCAAAAAAAGCTATTAGTAGTCCTTTAAGAGAGGATACAAATCCTTCTTTTAGTATATTTCATAGTAAGATTCATAACAAAGTTTTTTTTAGAGATTTTGCTACTGGTGAATCTGGAGATTGCTTTTTGTTTGTGATGAGATTATTTAATATTAGAACTAAAGTTGAAGTATTCAATAAAATTGCTTCAGATTTTAATTTAACACAATTTGAATTAAATCCAGACCTTTCTTATACTCCACCAAAAGTGTACGTTGATAAAGGGAATAGAAAAAGAAGTATTTTTACTGACAAACCAAAAATTAGTATCCGTACTAGACCTTGGAAAATTAGAGATAAGAATTATTGGGAAGGAAGATATGGACTATCAAAAGCTCAATTAGAGTATTGTCAAATTTATCCAATATCTCATTATTTTGTAAATGGATTCTGTACAGAAGCTCATGATTTTGCTTATGCATTTGTTGAAAAAAAAGACGGTATTCAAACATTTAAAATATATCAGCCAATGTCTGAAGAGAATAAATGGGTTAATAATAATGATTTTTCAACTTGGGAATTATGGACTCAACTACCTGATAAGGGTAATATATTAATAGTAACAAGTAGTAGAAAAGATGCTGCTGTAATTAAAAGTTTATTTCCTTCTGATTTCATAACATCATGCTCATTGCAAAGTGAGAATGCTAATGCAAAAGAAAATGTTGTTAATGAATTAAAAGGAAGATTTAAAGAAATCTTTGTATTATATGATAATGATTTCAAAAGTGAAATAAATAGAGGAAGAATTGCTGGTCAAAAATTATGTGACGAAACTGGATTCCTTCAAATTGAGATACCCGATGGGTGTGAAACTAAAGATCCCTCAGATTACATAGATGAATTTGATGGTAATAGTTTAAAAGAATTGATTTTAAGACTAATTAAGAAAAGACTTAGAGAAGAAGAATTAAAACAAATATTATGATGTTTAAAAGAAAGATTGCTAAAAATTATACTGATCTTAATGGTTTTAAAATAGGAGATAAGGTCACTCTGAAGACAATTTATTGTCAGAATGGAGAAAATGAATTTACAATTGTATCAAGATTAAAAGAAGATTCTTCTAGTTATAATCATTCTTATTCATTAATAGATATAAACGGTAATCAACCTAGACAACCTATAAATCCCGTTAAGAATGGACTTGAGTATTTTAATAAAGATCATATAAAAAAAAATAATAACAATTAAATAACAAATCATGATTAAAAGAACAATCAATACTAATTTGATGAAAAAAGAAGAGACATTCAGAGTAATGGCTCTTGGTGAAGCAGTAAAGACACCTATATTATTAATTGGCCCTCCTGGAGTGGCTAAAACTGCTGCCGTAATTGATTATGCAAAAGCATCTTTAGGGAAGCTTGGTAACTCAGATTTATTTCTATTAGAAACTGATGAAGGTACTAGAAGTAATGCTGTAAAAGGTAATGTTGATTTGGAAGCATTAACTACTACAAATAAATATAAAATAAATTCACCTATAACTGGTGCTAAAGTAGTTATTATTAATGAAATTGATAAAGCGTCAGCTTCATTGAGAAATAGTTTGCTTGGTATTATGAATGAAAAAGTGCTATTTAATGGTACTGAAAAAGTGCCTTGTATTTGGGAAAATTTTATTGCCACATGTAATGAAATTCCTGACGATGAAGTTGATTCTCCTTTTTGGGATAGATTCTTAATTACTCATGAAGTAACAAGACTAACTCCTTCTGATATGTTGACATATTATGCTAAAGGTGGTAAGACTTTCACTCAAAAACATGATATCCATCTTCCACAAGAAACTGATATTCTTGCAATATCATTAAATGCAGATAAACTTAAGAAGGTTCTTGATGTTTGTCATTCAGAATTATCAGATAGAGCATTATCCTTCTTACCTACATTAGTTAAGAATGTGATGTGTGTTTGGAAAATGCTTGAGGATAGAGCTTTAGTTAAGACTACCGAGTTATTAGTAGGAAAAGCTATTGCTAAAGAATTGGCAAAAACATTAGTTCCTAAAGAAATTAGAGAATTATATGATATTGTTGATGGAATTGGTCAATGTATTTCTACTGATGAATACAATAAGAAATATGATCAATTAGAATTAGCTTATGGAAAAGCTAGTGCTGGTGGATTTGTTACTGAGCAAGATGAAGTTGATTTACAGAAGAGAATTGCTGATGAAGAAGCTAAATTAGATTTCTTAAAAAGTGATGAGGATGAAGCTGATGTATTAAATCAATTTAACTAATGAGTTTTCTTAGTAGAAAGGATGGATTAAAAAAGAGAGGGAATGTTAATGTTCCCTCTTATGATCCATATAATAGATACAAAAATACTGGAGATGGTATTTTTGGATTTAGAAAAGATAATCATGTCATAATGCCAGGTGTAACATCTTATGAAGAGATGAGGTTACGTGGTGTTAAAGATTATGTTGAAAAAGAGACAGGGAAACCCTGTACTTTATCTACTGAACTTATAAATGATGTTTACAGTGTTTATGTAAATGATGAAGTTAAGAGAAGGCCTGAGACTGAAGACAATGGTATTAGGCATAAAGTATTAGATAAAGTTTACGATTCATTAACTAAGGTTGTTACTGTTGATTCACCATTATACACTCAGATATTAACTAGAGAACTTGCATTAGTACTGCAGATAGTTGATGATGAGGTAAAAGAAGAACAACAAAAACAACAAGATGATGGAGGAGGAAACGGAGGAGAAGGAAATGAGCCTCAAGGTTTAGAATCTGGAACTGGTAATGGAGATGAAGACTCTAAAGGAGAAGGAAAACTTGATGGAGAAGGAGATGAGGATGGTAAGTCTGATCCTTCAACTGGAGCTGGTAAGGATTCTGGATCTAATAATAGAAAATCTGCACCTAAACCTAATCAAAAGTCTGCTTCAGATATTGTAGATGATGCTTTGAAAAGAGCAGAAAGTAAAATTGAAAATGCAAAAAATAAGACTGATGATAAGATTAAAGAGTTAGAAGATCAGCTTGGTAAAGAAGCTATGAAAGATTTGATGAATGAGAATCCAGAATTCCTAGAAAAAATTGATCAATTAAAAGATAACTTAAAAAAAGTATCTATTAATAAGGACAGTATCAGAAAGGTTATGGAAAAAATTCTTAATGAATCAATGAACTACTTTTCTTCTAAATTTAAACGTGTTGAAGAGAGTTTATTTGATTGTGAAGAATGTGAGGATTTATTTGGATTAGAATTTCTTCATCCTATATTTAGGAATGCAGAAATACTTAATGTAGGTAATGAAACTAGACTTTACAAAGGTAAAATTGACTTATATCTTGATTGTTCAGGATCTATGGGTTCTAATGAGATTTTTGAAGGTACATCTATAAGGATGATTGATTTAGCAAAAGGCATTGCTATGGTTTTATTTAGAATGGGAATGATTGAGAATTTATATTTCTTTGACGGTAGTTTATATCAAATAAACAAAATCAATGAAATTACTATTCTTAGTTTTTCTAAAAGTGGTGGAACTAATTTCAATAAAGTTGTTAATAAAATCAAAGAGAATGGTAATAACTCTGTTATTATCACAGATGGACATGATAGTTGTGCTCTTTATAGTAAGCAAGCGTTTTGGATTGGCATTGGTGGAACTACATTTAATGGAAATAGAGATGATGCTTTTAAAACATATCGCTCTAATAGGCAATGTGTAGCTTATGATTCATCTACTAGTATGTTTAATTATTGTAAGAAATAATGAAGACTTACTGGATAGATCTATTTTGTGGTGCTGGTGGTACATCCACTGGTATCCACTTAGCAGGTGTTAATACAGAAGTATTAGCCTGCGTGAACCATGACGCTGAAGCAATAAAGTGTCATAAGAAGAATCATCCTAATGCTATTCATTTTACAGAGGATATCAGGGATTGGAATGTTATTCAGAAAATTAAAATTCTTATTGAAGCTATAAGAATTAAAGATCCAAAAGCTATTATTAATATTTGGGCTTCATTAGAGTGTACTCATTTTTCTAAAGCAAAAGGAGGTATGGCTAGAAGTGCAGATAGCAGGACATTAGCTGAACATCTTAGAAGATATGTTAAGGAAATTAATCCAGACTATCTTTATATTGAGAATGTAAGAGAATTTATGTCTTGGGGCCCACTTGATTTAAAAGGTAAGCCTATTAGTAGTCAAAAAGGAATTGATTACCTTAAATGGAGAGATGATCTTATGAGTCTTGGTTATGATTATGATTTTAAATTACTTAATTCTGCTGATTTTGGTGCATACACATCAAGAGAAAGATATTTTGGAATTTTTGGAAGAAATGGTTTACCTATTTCTTTCCCGAAAAAGACTCATATTAAGAAAAGTAAAATGAAAGGTAGTAATTTAAAACCTTGGAAAGCTGTTAGAGATTTATTGGATTTAAATGATGAAGGTAGAAGTATTTTTGGATTAACAAAAATGAATAAACCTTATTCTGAAAATACTCTGAAAAGAATATTAGCAGGATTACATAAATTTGAGAAAGAAGGATTGTTTATTAAGAAGTATTATTCAGGAAGACCAGCAGGTAAAGTTACAAGTGTCAATGATCCTTTAGGAACAATAACATGCGTAAACAATCAAGCTGTTGTCCAACCTGTATTTATTAAAAGATATAATGGTGGTGATCCCAAGCATAAGACACATTCTGCAGATGAACCTTTAGGTACAATCTTAACGAATAGAACTCATGGTTTGGTTAAACCAGTATTTCTGACATCTTATTATGGAAATGGTGGTGCTAATAGTGTTGAAGAACCTTTGAATACAATTACAACAAAGGAAAGGCATGCTGCTCAATTTATAGATTATGATTATTCTAATCCTACAAGTTCGAGTATTGATGCTCCAGCAGGCACTATCACTACTACTCCAAAACATAAATTACTTTCAGCTCAATGGATTGTAGATACTCAGTTTTCTAATAAAGGAAGATCAATTGATCAACCTGGACCAACTCTTATTGCTAAGATGGATAAGAAACCTTTATACTTAATATCAGCTTCAGAAAAAGTTAATGTTGATAAATCATTTATAAAAAGTAGTGACTCAAAAACAGCTATGGAGATTAAAAGATTTATGGCAAAACATAGAATGTTAGACATAAAAATAAGAATGCTTCATGTTGAGGAATTAAAAGCAATACAAGGATTTCCTAAAGACTATGAATTGACTGGAACAAAAACTAATCAATTAAAATTTATTGGAAATTCAGTAGTACCTTTAATGGCTCAGAAACTGATTGAAGTTAATTTTAACTCATTATTTATGATGAATAACCCAATTAATAAAAGAAAATTAAGATGGCTTTAAAAGAAAGGAATATGGGTAAATTTGCAAATAAATTTTGTAATGTAGTTGAAGAGTTAATTACTCTTGAGAATTTAGGTTTTAAAGAAGATGGTTATCATAGATGGAATTATATTATTTATCAATCTAAGCATAGTCCTCATTATTCTAAATCACTTGTAGCTTCTGGAGATTACTTATATCTCAGAGATCAACAAGGAGATAAATATTCAGATGTTAGTTTATGTACTTTATGGAATAGAGATATAGCAGGGCCGATATCTGCATTCACAATAAAAGAATTTATTAACTTAATAAAAGCAGGTAATGTTAGAGAGTAGAAAACAACCAGTGGATATGATATTCATACCACATAACGTGCCTTCATTAAAGAACAGTAAGGTTAAGACTAGTAAAGGAATCTTTGCTAGTCCCACTGTTTCAAAGTATATTAGAAAATTAGGAATACAAAGTTTTAACTCTGGTAAAAAACAGGTTAAAGGTTATGTAGATCCAAATCGCCCTAATCAATTTGAAGCATTAAGATCTAAGTTCATGGCTATGAAGCATGGTAAAAGTGATCCTATCATAATAGGTTATCACCAAATAAGAAACAGTAAGAGACTGTTTGACTTCAGTAATAGTGTAGAGCTCCTTCAGGATTTGATGACAGCTCATGACTTTATTGAAGATGATAACGTAAAGTACGTATTCCCAGTGCCAATGAGCATAGACGGGAGATTAATTAACGAAGCAAACCCAAAAGAATTTCCACTCTACTCAGTAGATAAGGATAATTCTAGAGTTGGGATTAAATTATTTTAAAACAATGAAGAAAATTTTAGGATTACTAATAATTACATTAATATTTTCATGTACAGATGACTGTACTTCCAAATTTAATGTTTATCAAAAGATTGAGTCGAGAACAACTGACGATACTATTATCATTAATGAAGATACATGTATTGATGGAGATGTGAATTTTGACGGAATAGTAAGGGTTAATGGTGATTACATATTAACCATTCTTGGGGACGCTGTATTTGAATCTTCTTTGCATTTTGTAGGTAATGGTTCTGTAAATTCAAGTGGAACTATTATTATAAGTAATAACACATTCTTCTTAGGAGGAGGTAATATTAAAGCAGATAAAGGATTAGTTATATCTGGACATGCAGTTGACCAAAGGTCTGATGAAAATTCAGATATATGTGGGCAGGTTAAATATTGTAATTTTTATTCAATTGGAATAAAAGATGCAGGAATTGTAGTTACTCAAGATTGTGATAATATTACAAATTGTGAGACATTAAGTACTCCTTCAATATCTGGTTACAGATATTTAGGAACAAGAGAATTATCATGTGATCAGAATAGTGAAGAAGATGATTATTTATTTGTAAAAATTTAAGCAATGAGCAAAGATGTAAAAAAAGTTTTTGTCAGGCTAGGTTTTAGTGATATTGTTATCACAAAAGAAGAAAGTGAGAAATTTAATGGGCATGTTGATTTGATTTCTGAAATTGAATGTGATGATTGCCCTTTAATTGCCTCAACTTCTTCATATCTTATAGGTTATGAAGATGAAGATGGTAATGAATGTGATGAAGAAGGTAATTATTTAAACAATTGATATGAAAAAAAAGAAAGTATATTATGCTCATTTTATGGGAATTTATGGAACTCCACAAGAAAATAGAGATGTTGAGACTTTAGAAAAATTAAATTTATCTGTATTCAATCCTAATTCTAAAGAAATCAGTAATAGGTTTGAAAAAGAGATTAAGATGCATGGATATGAAGTTGCATTCGATCTTGTATTTTTGAGTGAAGTTAGAGATGCAGATGTTTTTGCATTTAGAGCTTTACCTGATGGAAGAATACCTGGTGGAGTTGCTTGGGAATTAAGAGAAGCTCAAAAATTAGGAAAAATAATAATAGAGCTCCCTTGTGGTACACATGCTAGAAGCATGGGTAGGGATGATACAAGAGAATATCTTAGAGACATAGGGCAAAGATGATAGAAGACCATAATCTCAATATCTCTGAACAACAGTACAGAGACTTGGAACTTCCTTCATATTCAATGTTAGCTTCAATAGATAAGCAAGGATTGGATGTTGTTGGAGGAGTGAAGCAAAGTTTTAATTTAAAATTTGGTAGTTTAGTAGATATGATGTGTTTTGAACCTCATTTGGTTGATAAAACATTTCATAAAGGAGTATCTGCAAAACCACCAACTACCAATGTTAAAAATATTTGCGATGTGATACTTAATAAGTACACTGGGAAAGTAGATGAAATAATGGAAGTAGCTACACCATTAGGAAGAAGAAAATCAATGAAGATTTCTTCTAAAATTGAGCAATACAAATCTGATATTTTAGATGCAGCTAATCAATTAAAGGTTTATAAGAATTACTCAGATGATAAAGTGTTTTCTACCGTAGTTAAAGCTGGTAAAGAATATTTTAAAGACAGAATGTCTTCAAGAGGTAAGATTTTGATTAAACCTGAAATGTGGTTACATGCATCACATACTGCAGCTACATTGATCAGTCATCCTTATACTGCTAAATATTTTGCTCAGGGAGTACCTGGAATTCAAATTATTTATCAATATAAATTTGACACAGTAGTTAACGGAAAGAGATGTAAAGGAATGCTTGATTGCTTAGTTATTAACCATAATTTAAAATTAATTATTCCAGTAGATTTAAAAACAGGAGAATCAGCTAATAAGGATTTTCCAATGCTTTATACAATTCACAGATATTATATTCAAGGTGCATTATATAGAGAATGTTTAAAACATATTGTTTATAATGATTTTGATTTTATGGGTTAGGTCGTTAGGTCGTTTGCATTTGTATATATATCTAACTTAAACCTAAATAAGTCTCGCAGATTTGTTGCGTCAGACGAAATTCAAA
>CAJYBF010000009.1 GCA_913064935.1 uncultured Mollicutes bacterium | reverse complement strand
ATAGAGACTCGTTGTTGATAGCAACAAAACTTCCTATCTGGGAGTGTAAGAAACCTGAAGATGTAGAGGAGTTTTTTAATAAGCAATTAATTAACTTAGATTTAGATTATATAGATTTTTACTTAATTCATGCAGTAAACAAAAAAAGTTTTGCCCAAATAGTTGATTTAAAAGTTTTGGAAACATTGAGTCGGCTTAAAGATGAAGGTAAATTAAGATACATTGGATTCTCTTTCCACGATGAGTTGGAGGTATTCAAAGAAGTTGTTGACCTTTGGGATTGGGATTTCGTTCAAATACAACTAAACTATATGGACATCGACCACCAACAAGGGATAGAGGGTTATCGATTACTTACAGAAAAAGGCATTCCTTGTCTAGTTATGGAACCGATTAAAGGTGGAAAACTAGCCTCATTTAGAGATGATATAGAGAAATCACTTAAAGATATGAATCATGGAAAGTCAGTTGCATCTTGGGCATTTCGTTGGGTTGGATCGCTAGAGAATGTAAAAGTGATTCTTAGTGGTATGAGTACTTTAGAACAAGTGAAAGATAATATAGATACCTTTAGTAACTTTAAGCCGTTAAATGAAAAAGAACAAGATCTTATAAAATCTGTTTCTAGCACACTTAATGATTTGCAAGTTGTATCTTGTACAAATTGTAAATATTGCATGCCTTGTGAGTTCGGAGTTAGAATACCGGCAAACCTTAATCTACACAATTCTTACAGTATGTATAACGACGAAAAAGGAGCTTCTTGGGTTGTTAATGAACTTAGTAAAAATAAAGGGTTCGCTGATGCGTGCACTGAGTGTTCTGCTTGCGTAGAGAAGTGCCCTCAGAATATAGACATACCTAAAGAATTAGGAGTAATCTCTGAGAAGTTCTCGAGATTAATTAAATAGTTCCACGTGAAACATTTAGAAAAGGTGGTATATGTAGTTGAGGGTAAGAATGATTATTCGAAACTAAAAAGTATATTCCCTAACGCTAATATCGTTATGACCAACGGAAGTGAAATTAGTGAGGTAACACTTTTTGAAATCCAAAAATTAAGTTCTAATAACAGAATTGTGTTATTGTTGGATCCGGATGGTCCTGGCGAAAAAATAAGGAAAGTAATAGTAAACAAAGTTCCTGACGTTGAACATGTTTTTGTAGACAAAGAAAAAGCAATTAGTTCCAACAAGAAAAAGGTTGGAATTGAACATATGAAAACCCGAGACATAATCGATGCGCTTAAACATATCAAGAAGCCTATTAGAAATTATGAGATAACTAGATTAGATTTGTTTGACTTGTTGCTTATAGGTCATGATGACTCGAGTCGATTGCGTGAATCGTTATGTAGCGAACTCGGAATAGGTATGGCTAACGGTAGGACGCTCTTGAATAAACTGAATATGTTCGGATACAGTCTAGAGGAAATAAAAGAATCTATTTTGAAGGTGAGAATATGAGTATCGGTAAATATAATAACACTAGAGATATACTTAACAAATACAATATTAGCGCAAAGAAAAAATATGGACAAAATTTTCTTGTAGATCAAAACATATTGCAAAAGATAGTAGATGGTGCAGAAATTGACCGAGATACTATTGTCGTGGAAATAGGACCGGGACTTGGTTCGTTGACTGAATATCTTTGTAAAAAAGCAAAAGAATGTATAGCATATGAAATCGAATCAGAAATGGTACGGGTATTAGAGGATACGATGAGTGACTATGACAATTTGACGATAATCAATAAAGACATATTGAAAGATGATTTAAAATCCCTAGAGGGTAAAGAAATCGTTGTGGTAGCAAACTTACCATATTATATAACTACTCCAATATTATTTAAATTGTTGGAATCTAAGTTGAATATAAAAAGGTTTGTTCTAATGATGCAAAAAGAAGTTGCTCAAAGGTTATCTGGTAACATCAATACTAAGGAGTATAATGCTCTTTCTATTACTATACAGTATCATCTTCACCCTAGGATATTGTTTAACGTTTCAAGAGAAGTGTTTATACCACGACCCAATGTAGATAGTGCTGTTATTTCATTAGAAAGATTGGATCCTAAGAAGGTTGACGTAGATGATGAAAAGTGGTTTTTCACTATAGTAAAGAGCTCTTTTAAACAAAGAAGAAAAACTCTAGCTAATAATCTAAATGCAACTATTGGAATAGATAAAGTTATCATTAACGAAGCTTTGATAGAGATAGGTAAAAAAGAAAACTCTCGAGCTGAGAGTTTAACAATAGAGGATTTTGCTAAATTGAGTAAAATAATCAAAAAAGACGATTAATATTAATCGTCTTTTACTTATCTTATTTCTCTTCTTTTAAAACTAGGTTTAGCGTAACTCCTACTATCACAGCTAATGCCATTCCTGTCAGTGGAGCTGCATCGTTGATTGAGAAACTAGCGCCTCCTAGTCCGATAACTAACATCGAGGCAACTATGACTAGATTTCTTGTACTGGTTAAATCTACTTTTTCCTGAATCAACACCTTTAATCCGTTACCGGCAATTAAACCGAACAAAAGGATTAGTATCCCACCCATTACAGGAGTGGGGATTGTTAATACTAGTGCTGTAAATTTTCCGATAAATGATAGAAAGATAGCGATCACTGCTGCACCGCCGGTAACATAGACTGATGCTACTTTTGTCATCCCTACAACACCAGTGTTTTCACCATAAGTTGTATTTGCGGGTCCACCCAAGCATGCTGATACAAGCGTAGCGATACCATCACCAAGCAATGTTCTATCTAGACCGGGGTCGTTTATGAAATCCTTATTAGTAATAGAACCTAACACTTTGTGATCACCTATATGTTCTGCGATAGTAACGAAAGCGATAGGCGCGAACATAGCTACTGCACGCCAATCAAATGAATAAGTACCAATGATATTAAAATCCGGTAACGCCAGGAAACTAGCTTCAGCAACACCTGTGAAGTCGACGAAACCTAGTGTAAGCGCGAATAAGTAACCGATTACAATTCCACCAAGGATAGGGACTATTTTGAAAAAGCCTTTAGCTTTTGTAGCGATAAGTATTGTTGCTAGAAAAGTTACGGTAGCAATCAAAGCATTTTTAGGATCTGACGCTAAAGCTCCTAAATCCGGGTGACTTGGATTTATGCCTGCTTGTCCCGTTGCAACTGGAGCTAAACTAATACCGATGATAGCGATCATGGGACCAATAACTATAGGTGGTAGTAATTTATCTAACCAATCTTTACCTACGAATCTTATAATTGTGGAAATGATAACATATATAACTCCTACAACCATTAATCCCACAAATGCTGATTCAACACCGAATTGCTGTGTTGCGATACTGATTGCTGCAATATAAGCGAATGAGGAACCTAGATATACTGGGACTTTGGCTTTTGTACATGCGATGTAAATCAGTGTTCCCACTCCACTCGCAAACAATGCTACTGAGATTGACAACCCCGTCAGGATGGGTACCAACACAGTCGCTCCGAACATAGCGAATACATGTTGGAAACTTAATAAAGCCCATAATCCTTTGGATGGTTTCTCGTGAACGTCTAATACTAACATTTTACTTCCCCCTTATTTTTTTTATAAAAAAAAACCCTCTAGTCCAAGACTAAAGGGTATATCAAATAAACAGATATATTACATTCCCTTACTAGTCTCTCTGAACTAATTTAAAAGTACTATAATAATTATACATAACTAAAAAATAAATGCAATAGTCATCTTGAAAAGCACAATAAATAAAACATCTCATATATTAAAATAGGTGATAAAATGTTTACTGTTGGCGACGTTGTAAGTAGGAAGTCATACAACAATGATTTAAACTTTAAGATAATTAATATAAATGGGAATGTTGCCAATTTGGCCGCTCGTTCTTATAGGTTGGTGGCCGATGCGGAGTTAGAAGATTTAGAGAAGGAAAATATCAACGTAAGAGATAAAGAAATTAAGAAGCAAATAGTATATGAAAATAGCGCAAAGAAATTGATTCCCAAAATGTCCAGGAATTATGTTACGGGCAAAATATTGCACATAGATGGAGATGTTGACTATTTAAAAAAATGCACAGACCTTTACGAGAGTGTTGGGGTTTTTTGTTACGGACTCCATATAAAAGAATCCCAGATGATGTTTCACGTGGAACAATTGATAAAAAAATACAGGCCTGCTATAGTTGTGATTACCGGTCATGACTCTTATGACAACGGAGATATAAGAAGTTTAAGTAGTTATAAAAATTCGCAGAATTTTGCTAACGCTGTGAAAGCTATTAGGAACATGATTGCTCTTCTGAACATGTTAGAAAAAGCAAGAGAGGTGTAAGCTCAATTCGCAGCTATAATTGCCGGTGGAGCTAATTATGCTTCAAGTACAAAAGAAACAAATAAACATGCTTTTGATCCAGCTATTATCGCAATTAAAGATGCGGTAACATCATTCGATAGAATCATAAATATGAACGATGTTTTTAAGCATTCGTACATAAAAAAAGAAGGGCTAGGGGGCATCGAAAGTTTTGGAAAATTAAGAGTGCTGGTATGATATAATTTACATGGTGATTATATTATGATTGAAAAAGCATTCGCGAAAATTAACCTTACACTGAACGTTGTCGGTAGAAGAAAGGACGGTTATCATGAGTTAATTATGATAATGTCTCCCATTTCACTATGCGATGAATTACTAGTTGAGGCGGCTCTAGTAGATGAAGTGGTTTGCAGCAACGCAGAACTGTCGGGCGAAAAAAACATAGTATATAAGGCAATTAAACTACTAAAGAGTTCTTACAACATATCGCAAAGTGTGAAAATTACAATTACAAAGAATATACCTGTAGGAGCTGGTCTTGGTGGAGGAAGTGCGGATTGTGCCGCGGCATTGAGGGCTTTGAATGTACTGTGGTCTCTCAATTTATCTTTAAAGGAACTAGCGAACATAGGAAGTACCCTAGGGGCATATGTTCCATTTTGCATTTACAATAGACAAGCTTTATTTTCAGGGATAGGAAACGAAATAGAATTCTTGAACTCAATTAAAGGTTACGTAGTGTTAGTTATCCCTAACACTCATATATCAACAGGCGTAGTTTTCGAAAATACTCACAAGTTAAATATGTTAAGGATGAATATAGATAATCAACTTACTGCAGTTAATGATAATGACATTTCATCATTGAGAGAAAATCTATTTAATAATCTTCAAGATATCACATTGGAGTTAGATGAAACATGCAGAAAAACTTATGAAAAAATAATATTGATTGATGATAAATTTATGATGACTGGCTCTGGATCTGTTTTCTTTGCAATATACTCAGATGTTGTTTTGGCGAACAAGATTACCCTCGATTTAGAAGAACAAGGCATTAAAACACTTCAATCAAAGTTGACAACTGAGGAGATTTAGTTTTACTTGTGTAATGTGGTATAATATGGTAATAGAACTATAAATAAGCGGGAGGGATATTGTGAACATAACTGATGTTAGGTTAATTAAAGTGGATGGTCAAAATCGACTGAGAGCTATTGCAGCGATTACAATTGATGAATGTTTTGTTGTACACGAGTTGAGAGTTATCGAAGGAGATAACGGACTTTTTGTTGCTATGCCAAGTAGAAAACGTACGAACGGTGAGTACAAAGATATCGCTCATCCAATTAACCAAGAAACTAGAAAAATGATTGAAGAAAAAGTTTTAGAAGCTTACTCTCAAGCAGAGTAAATATGCCAACAATTTGTTGGCTTTCTTTTTGCAAACGTTTTTATAAGAAAGTTTCACATATGGCTTTATATGTTTTGAAAATTGATGTAGAATAGAAGTGTAAATTTCAAAGATGATGGAGGATATGAAATGGCAATTCTTTATGGAAAGAAAACTAAATTGTTTTCGCTAGGTTCAAACGCTGAACTTGGAGAACAAGTGTCAAATTTTATCGACGTTCCACTCTCGGCAATATCAGTTACTGAGTTTGCGGACGGAGAGATCAGTGTTAACATTGAAGAAACCGTAAGAGAACATGATGTGTTTATTGTTCAAAGTACCAATGAACCAGTAAACGATAATTACATGAAGTTATTAATCACAATCGATGCATTAAAAAGAGCATCTGCGAGAAACATTAATGTAATCATGCCATACTATGGATATTCCAGACAAGACAGAAAAGCGAAATCTAGACAACCTATATCGGCAAAATTAATAGCTGATCTAATTCAAACAGCTGGAGCAACAAGAGTTTTAACTATGGATTTACATGCATCACAGATTCAGGGATTCTTCAATATCCCAATCGATAATTTAGTGGCATTCCCAATTATTGCAGATTATTTTGAAGCGAAAAATTTTTCCAATGCTGTTGTAGTCTCTCCTGATCACGGAGGAGCAACTCGTGCTAGACAACTTGCTGATGCATTATCTATTCCAATTGCCATAATTGATAAGAGAAGACCAATGCCAAACGTGGCAGAAGTGATGGGTATCATAGGTGATGTTAAGGGAAAAACATGTATTATCATAGACGACATGATTGATACAGCTGGAACATTAACAGTTGCTGCAAGCGCACTAATGGAAAATGGAGCTAAAGAGGTGTATGCATCTTGTACTCATCCAATATTCTCAGGTCCAGCAATTGAAAGAATTAAAAATTCTGTGATAAAAGAAGTAGTCGTGACAAACACAATACAATTATCGGCCGCTCGAAAGACAGAGAAGGTTATCCAATTGTCAGTGTCTGACCTATTTGGTCAAGCGGTGTTAAATATAATCAACGGAGAACCATTGAGTGGTTTATTCCAAAGAAGACATTAATAATATGATACCGTTCATTAGAGCGGTATTTTTTTTCGCAAATTAAAAGGCTAGTCATAAACTTTGACTAACCTTTTACATAAGATCAATTAACTCTTCGTATTCCGTTTCATACAAGTCTTTTTCAAATATCTGTTTCTCTATCAACCAAAAGTCTGGTTCTTTTTTCTTTAGTTCCTCAGAAACAATTCTATCACAATGTAAGATTTGTTGTTCTATATTCTCTATTTCCTTAGTGTAATCTCGAACAGTATTTTTTGGTCTCTTGAGGCGTGCTTTTTTGATTTTCGATTTGATTTCCTTCTTTTCAAAATAGATATCATAACTGCCATCATATCTGTTTATTTTTTTATCCTCAATGCACAAGATATAACTTGATAGTTTGTTAATGAAATATCTATCATGGGAGATGATGAAAAGTGTTCCAGGATAATCAAGCAAAGCCTGCTCAAGCATCTCCTTCGATTCGATGTCTAAATGATTGGTTGGTTCATCTAGTAATAATAAGTTTGTATCGCTGTTAACCATTTTACAAAGTTCTAATCTACTTTTCTCGCCACCAGAAATATCGCCAATAGCCTTAAAAACATCTTCCCCAAAAAATAAGAAACTAGCTAGTTTACTCCTAGCAGCTCCTATTGTCATAGGGTTTGAATTTCTGAACTCTTGTAAAATAGTTCTATTAGGATTTTCATATACCATCTCTTGGGATAAGACCCCAATTTTTGATTTAGTAGCTACTGTGATTTTGCCACCATAATCCATCTCATTCATAATCGATTTAAAGATTGTAGATTTTCCAGTTCCATTTTTTCCGATTAGGAATGCCCTATCCATAAACCTCACTGTGAAACTAACGTTATCTAGTAAACTTTTTTCAAAGGACTTGGAATAGTCCTCAACTTTTATAACTTCTTTTCCAGTTCTGCCAACATCCGAAAAATTCAACTTAAAGTTTTTGTTAGCGAATGGTTTCTCCATCTTTTCCATTTTCTCAAGTCTTTTCTCAATTACTTTTGCCTTTTTAAACATTTTGTCGCTATCTCTCATACGACCCCAAATTCTGAATCGTTCAACTTGCTCTTCCATTTTCTTAATCTTCTTTTCTTGGTTACCATATATTTTCCATAACGCTTCCATATGTTTGGATTTTTCCTTAACGTAAAAAGAGTAATTACCATGATAAACTTTCGCTTTACCCATTTCTATATTGATTATTTTCTTTGTAACCCTATCTAATAAGTATCTATCATGAGAGATAATCAGTACAGATCCTTTATATTTTTGCAAGTAACCTTCTAGCCAACTTATAGATTGTAAATCTAAATGATTGCTAGGTTCATCCAAAAGAAGAATGTCAGGCTTCTCCAATAATATTTTTCCTAAAATAACTCTACTTTTCTCTCCACCACTTAGCAGTGAGAAGGGATTGTTAAGTAAGTGATCAGGGATGTTAAGACCCCTGATTATTTTGTTGAATTCAGTTTCTATTTCGTATCCGCCAATGTCACTAAATTTATCTTGAGCATGACCATAAGTTTTAAGCAGTTTCTCATCGTGAGGATTTTCTGCTAATTCCTTTTCTAAGAAATTTAGTCTCTCTCTTTCGCTAATAATTTCAGTGAAAGCTTGATATAGTACTTCCGTAACGGTTTCCTCATATTCAGGGATTTGATCAAGATAACCAATTTTAAGCCCCTTCTTTATGAAAACTTCACCAGAATCGGCCGTTTCTAGGCCTTTGATGATTTTGAAGACGGTGGTTTTACCGCAACCATTTGCACCAACTATCCCGATTTTCTCACCATGATTAACATGAAAAGAAACGCCTTTTAAAACGTCATAAATCGAGAATGATTTAGTTAAATTGTTTGCTGATAAATCCATTTTTCGTACCTCTTCTATATTAATATATCATATATTTAGTCATAAGTAATATAAATAAAAGTATGTTATAATATTGTAAGCTGATATAAATTGAATGCAAATATGGCTCGGGAGTACAATATGAGATTAATAGTAGGACTCGGTAATCCGGGAAAAGCTTACCAAAATACTAAACATAATTTAGGTTTTATCGCGGTAGATAAGATGTGCAAAAACCTAGATATATCCTTATTGCCTAATAAAAAATTATTAGGGGATTCAGGAAAATATAAGAATACCATTTTTTTAAAGCCTACGACGTTTATGAACCTTTCAGGTAACAGCATTTACAAGACTGTTAAGTATTATGATATAGATATCGAGGATGTTTTAGTTATCTATGATGATATAGATTTACCAGTGGGTAAAACTAGGATTAGGTTTGTTGGAGGATCTGGTGGTCATAACGGAATAAAATCTATTATCCAACATATAGGTAATGAGTTTAATAGGATTAAAATAGGAGCAGGAAGAGATGATGACTTGGAAACAGCACATTATGTTCTAAGTAAATTTTCAAAAAAAGATCAAAAAACAGTTGACGAAGCAATTAATAGATCAATTGATATTTGTCGAGATTTTATAGACGAAGTCGATATTCTAACAATTATGAATAAGTATAACTAACCCCTCTAATTCCAAATTGAGGGGTTGGACTAATGTTAAGGAGAAAACTATGAGGATAGACTTTTTAAAGGAAATGCCAGTAATTGATGAGTTCTACAAATCACTAAAGAAAAAAGAATACAATTCACTGGTGCTAGATACTACCAGTGATCTTAATGTTATGCTTATAGCTTCTACGTTCAAAGAAAGAAAAGAGCAGATTATAGTAGTAGCTCCTAACATATATAAAGCACAACAAATTTACGAATCCCTTGTTGGGGTCCTAAGCAAAAAGAAAGTGTCTTTTTTTCCAGCAGATGAATTTGTTACGGTTGAAATGCTTGCGGCTTCGAACGAGTTTAGAACTGCGAGGATTAATACCATTACAGATATTGTAGAGAAGAAAAGGAAAATTATTGTTACGCATACTTTGGGATATTTAAGGTACGAGTTACCGCTAGAAAAATGGAAAGAAAGCAGAGTGGTTTTAAAGAACAATACTTTGATAAAAAAAACTGAATTAGTAAGAAAATTGATTTCATTTGGATACTCAAGGGAGTATCGAGTGGAGAAACCTGGTGATATTAGTGTACGAGGGTTTATTGTAGACATTTGGAATTACAATGATGATTTGCCTGTTAGAATAGAATTCTTTGATGATGAAGTAGAGCAAATAAGAACATTTCAACCCGACACACAAAGAACAATAAAGGAAATAGAAGAAATTATGATATTCCCACTTTATGAATTTCATTATGATGAAATAGAAAAAAAGCATTTAGTTCAGATAGTGAACGATTTATCTCCAAACTCAGAAAGAGGACGAGATGATATAGAGAATATAGAGAACAACACTGACTTAGATAGGATGCATAGATACCTACAATTTTTGAATCCCGTTACCATAAGCGATTATTTTGACAAGAAGATAATCTTCTTAACAAATCCAAAAAGAGTAAAAGACATCTATGACAATGTGATTAACGATATTACAGAATGGTACTTAGGACTAGAAGCTGATTATGGGAATCTGCAATTCAAGTTCTTTAAGGAATTAGACTATAAACTAGCTGAGGATAAACGCATAGTATATTTTCAAAATGTTTTAACAAGCGAGTACAAATTCAGCGATGTTTTCAGAATACCTACAAATGATGTTGTAGAGTATCATGGGAATATCAAAATGTTTTTGAATGATATTACTAAGGCAAAAGAGATGGTAATAGTACAAGGAGATAAAGCTGTTTATAGCTTGTTTGATGATGAAAATATAGATTACCGAAGAGTCGGTAAAAACGATGAATTAAGTAAAACAGAAATCAATGTTATTAGTGAAAGTAACGGGTTGAGCTTTAGATTGTTCGGAAATGTATTTTATATAAGTGTAAACAAATTGTTTATAAGGAAAAAGCAAAAACAAAAACATTTCAAACTTAAGGAAGCAACTAGGCTTAAGTCTGTTGATGATATTAAAATAAACGATTATGTAGTACATTACGATTATGGTATAGGTAAATACTTAGGGATCAAGATTGTTGAGCTAGACGGGGTTAAAAATGACTATGTGCATATTGGTTATAGAAATGAAGAAGTATTATATGTTCCCGTTGAAAACATTCACCTTATTCAGAAGTATTCAGGACGAGAAGGTGCGAAACCTAAGATAAATAGTATAGGTGGAATGGCTTGGGCGAAAACAAAAGCTAAAGTTAGAAAGAGATTAAAAGACATTGCTTCGAAGCTTATTACTTTGTATGCGGAAAGAAAAAAAGCAAAAGGTTATGCTTTCCCCAAAGATGATGAAGATCAATACAAATTTGATGCTGATTTTGAGTACACTGAAACTCCAGACCAGTTGAAATCAATTGCTGATGTTAAGATGGATATGGAATCATCTACTCCAATGGATAGGTTACTATGTGGAGACGTAGGGTATGGTAAGACAGAGGTAGCTATGAGAGCAGCGTTTAAGGCTGTTTATGCGACTAAACAGGTTGCTTACTTGTGTCCTACAACTGTATTGAGCAGACAACATTACAAAACGTTTAAAGCTAGATTTTCTCACTTTGGAATTAATGTAGAGTTGATGAACAGATTTGTTCCTACAAGAACACAAAATCAAACTCTCAGCGGACTAGCCGAAGGGAAAGTAGATATATTGATCGGGACACATAGAATATTAAGCAAAGATATTATTTACAAAGACTTAGGATTATTAATAGTTGATGAGGAGCAAAGATTTGGAGTAGAGCATAAGGAGAGAATAAAGGAAATAAAAATCAACGTAGATGTTTTGACTTTGACTGCTACACCGATACCTAGGACTTTACAAATGGCACTGATGGGTGTCAAGAGCACGTCACTTCTTGAAACTCCACCTGAGAACAGGTATCCGGTCCAAACGTATGTGTTGAAAGAAAATGACTCTGTGATTAAAGATGCAATCGAAAGAGAGCTTGCCAGAAATGGACAAACATTCTTTTTGTATAATCGTGTATCGGATATTCAAAGAGTAGCAAATAAAATTCAAAGACTTGTGCCTGAAGCGAAAGTAACATATGCTCACGGACAAATGAGTAGAGAAGAATTAGAAACTACAATGAATGACTTTGTTGATAAAATTTATGATGTCTTAGTTTGCACTACTATAATAGAAACTGGAATAGATATACCAAATGCGAATACATTAATCATCGCCGGTGCTGATCGTTTAGGTTTGGCGCAACTCTATCAAATAAGAGGTCGAGTCGGAAGAAGTGACAGAATCGCTTATGCATATTTAATGTACAACAAATACGATCTTTTGACTGAAAAAGCAGAGAAGAGACTGGAAGTCATTAAAGAATTCACAGAGCTAGGATCAGGTTTTAAAATTGCGATGAGAGACTTGAGCATTAGAGGTGCTGGAGATGTTTTAGGAGCAGAGCAATCTGGTTTCATTGATACTGTTGGAATAGATTTGTACATGCAGATGCTTGACGAGGAAATTAAAATACAACAAGGCAGTAAAATTACAAGACCAAAACAAGTAAAACAAACACTTATTAAAGTTAGCAAGCATATACCTGAAACTTACGTAGACGATCATGCAATCAAAATAGAAATACACAAGAAAATAAAACAAATTAATAACAATCACGATATTGATGAGTTGATGATTGAGATGAAAGATAGATATGGACAAATACATGTACATCTAATTGAGTTTATGGATAAAAGTGTGTTTGACAAGTACGCATCTATTTTTGATCTAGATCAAATAGACAACAAGAAAAATACTA
>CAJYBF010000008.1 GCA_913064935.1 uncultured Mollicutes bacterium | reverse complement strand
CTTGAATAGATTATATTTCTTGAACAAATATTCTCAAATCCTCTACTATTTGAGCAATTTGATTTGTCATATAGTATCCATGGAAAAGAACTATATCAACACCAAACTGCAAAATTATTAATAATAGGATAAATGAAGTGATTAAGAAAAAGATTTGACTTGAGAGTGAAAGATTACGAATCTTCATTATTTATCGACTTCAAATCTATAGCCTAATCCAAATACAGTTTTGATGACTTTGGAATGGCGACCTAGAATTTTTCTTAATTTCTTGATGTAAGTATCAACGATTCTAGTTTCAACTCCACTTTTTCCCCAAACTTCTTCAAGGATCTTTTCTCTTGTACATACTTCTCCATGGTTGTTTATTACGAATTTCAATAAATCAAATTCTGTTCTTGAGATGTCAACTGTCTTCCCGCCTATCTTAACTAAAAACGTAATTGTGTTTAATTCAACTGGTCCCATGTTTAAAACATCAGAAACTGTCCCTTCTATGTTAGAAGTGGATATTCTATGCAGTAAACTTTTTGCTTTCGCAACCAGTATCTTCGGATTAAAAGGTTTGGTAATATAATCATCAATCTTGTAAGAGTAACCTTTTAAGATATCTTCTTCACTAGACAAAGCAGTCATAATGATTATTGGGATATCACTAGATTCTCTAATGGTTTCGGTTACAGTCCAACCATCTATGTTCGGCATCATGATGTCCAAACAAATAAGATCGATTGCATTACTATTAAATTTTTCTAAAGCGATAAAACCATCATCTGCAGTAATAACATTAAATCCTTCAGCTTTGAAGTATTTGGATACTACGGACTGGATTGTGGGTTCATCTTCTACAACTAAGATTGTTTTATTCATAATTACCCCCTTTGCGTTTATTTTATCATATAAAGGGTTAATTTTAAAACGTTTGTGCTAAAATAGGATAGGAATTATTTGGAGTAAATGCAATGTTTATAAGGAAGGTGACATTATGTTTGATGTTATCGTTATTGGTGGAGGGCATGCTGGAATTGAAGCTTGTTTATCTGCGGCGAGAATGAATCACTCTACGCTTTTAATAACTGGAAATATTAATAAAATTGGTAGTTTACCATGTAACCCATCAATCGGTGGCCCAGCGAAAGGAATCGTTGTGCGTGAGATTGATGCTTTAGGTGGTGAAATGGGTAAGAATGCTGATAAGACATACATTCAAATGAAGATGCTGAACCTATCTAAAGGTCCAGCTGTTAGAGCGTTACGAGCTCAAGCTGATAAAGTTTTATATACGAAAGAAATTCTTAAGACACTTAAGGGGCAAGAGAACCTTTCTATCGTTGAGGCACTAGTGGATAGATTGATTGTAGAAGATAATGTTATTCAAGGGGTTGTACTTGAAAGCGGCGAAATGTTCGCTTCTAAGGCTGTTATAATCACGACGGGTACATTTATGCAAAGTAAGCTCTTAGTAGGCGACCAAGTAACTATTAAGGCCGCTGAAGGGGAAAGAACTTCTATAGGACTAAGTGATCATTTAAGAGAGTTAGGATTTGAGACTTTTAGACTTAAAACAGGAACTCCTCCAAGAGTTCATAAAGACTCAATTGATTATTCTAAAACAGTTCTTCATCCAGGAGACAATGTTTTGAGGAAATTCTCCTTTACTGATCAAGTACCGTTTATTAAAGTTGATGAACAATATCCATGTCACTTAACATACACGACACTTGAAACTCACGCTATTATTAAAAAAAACTTAACTAGAAGCAGTATGTATTCTGGAGCTGTTGAAGGTGTTGGGCCTAGATATTGCCCGAGTATAGAAGATAAAATTGTAAGATTTAGCGACAAAGATAGGCATCAGTTATTTTTGGAACCAGAAAGTATGTATATGGATGAAGTGTATGTTGCTGGTTTTTCTAGTAGCTTACCTTATGAAGTTCAAGATGAAATGATAAAAACAATACCAGGGTTAGAAAATTGCGAGATTCTTCAATATGCATACGCAATTGAATATGACGCTATAGTACCTAAGCAATTGCTTCCTACACTAGAGACTAAACTTATTAGCGGACTTTATTCTGCAGGTCAAGTTAATGGAACTAGTGGATATGAGGAAGCGGCAGGCCAAGGGTTAGTTGCTGGTATTAATGCTTGTTTAAAGATTGATGAAAGAGAACCATTAATCTTAAAAAGAAATGAAGCTTATATAGGCGTACTTATAGATGATTTAGTTACTAAAGGTACTAAGGAACCTTACAGGTTGTTAACTTCAAGAGCTGAATTTAGATTGTTACTAAGACATGATAATGCTGACATTAGACTTACTGAAAAAGGATATGAAGCAGGGCTTATTAGTAATTCAAGATATTTAGGATTTAAAAATAAAGTTAAGAACGTTGAAGAGGAAGTAGCTGTTTTAACAAATGCGAAGGTTTATCCAACTCTGGATATAAATGAGTATTTATTAGATATTGGTTCAACAAAACTAAAAGATAAAACTACTGCTCATGATTTACTTAAAAGACCAGAGATAACTTATTATCAAGTGAAAGAAATAATAAATCAAAGAGTTACTTTAACTAGTGAAGAAGCTGAACAAGTTGAAGTTCAGATTAAATATAAGGGTTATATTGCTAAGGCTGAGAAGAATGCCGAGAAGATGCTTAAGATGGAATATTTATTGATACCACCAACAGTTAAGTATGATGACATTCACAACTTGGCGTATGAAGCCAAAGAAAAACTTAAGGAGATTGAACCTCAAACGATAGGGCAGGCGATGCGAATAAGTGGTGTAACGCACGCTGATATATCTATATAGAAGATTCATATAAGAACTATATGAAAGAGTTATTTTTAGAATTAGGAATTGATTTATCAAATGATCAATTAGAAAAATTTAATAAATACTTCGATTTCTTAGTTGAGTGGAATGAGAAAATCAATCTTACATCGATAGTTGAAGAAAAAGAGGTTCACATTAAACACTTCTTTGATTCATTGTCAGTTGTGAAGGTTTATGATTTTAAGGATCAATCTATTTGCGATATCGGCTCAGGTGCCGGGTTTCCTGGAATCCCATTAAAAATAATTTTTCCTGAACTTAAATTAACTATTATTGATTCTTTGAAAAAACGAATTGATTTCTTAGAATTACTGGCTAAAGAATTGAATTTAGAAATGACTTGTGTTCATGCGAGAGCTGAAGAATACATTAAGTATAAAAGAGAAAAATTTGATGTCGTATTCGCAAGAGCAGTAGCTAAGTTGAATATACTTAGCGAACTATGTATACCTTATGTTAAAGTTGGTGGATTTTTCATCTCCTTTAAAGGTGGAGATGTTGTAAATGAAGTCAAACAGAGTATGCAGGCGTTTGAAAAACTGGGTGCAAGTTTAGACAACGTAGTAACTTATCAACTACCAGACAAAATGGGAGAACGTTCGCTAGTTAAAGTAATAAAGATAAAAGCTTCGAACCAAACGTATCCGAGAATTTTTGGTAAAATTAAGAAGTTACCTTTATAAAGGTAAATAGATAGTGCGAAAATTGTAAAAATGTGGTTTAATAGTAGTATACAAAATGAGTAAAATCAACAAGTTTTAGGGGTGGATAATATGGGTAAAGTTATATCAGTTGTTAATCAAAAAGGTGGAGTAGGTAAAACTACTACATCAGTGAACTTAAGTGCTGCACTAGCATATAAAGGTAAAAAAATTTTATTGATCGATTTAGATCCTCAAAGTAACGCAACCGTAGGTGTTGGGATTAATAGAGGGTTTTTAGAATATAATGGATACGATGTATTAATAGGAGACGCACAAATAAAGGATGCAATTGTCACAACTAATATTAAGAATCTAGATATTCTACCATCAACTGTAGATTTGGCTGGACTTGAATTATCTTTAGCTGGACTTGATGAAAGAGAGTTTCAATTATTCAACAGACTGACACAAATAAGGAATGAATATGACTACGTCATTATTGACTGTCCTCCATCTTTAGGTCTAGTTACTATTAATGCATTATGTGCATCAGATAGTACTTTGATTCCAGTGCAGTGTGAATTTTATGCATTAGATGGATTAACACAGTTACTAAATACAATTAGAATAGTACAAACAAGACTTAGACCTCGCAAAAGAGATCTGAAAATCGAAGGTGTATTATTAACAATGTTAGATAATAGAAATAATTTTGGATTTGAAATTGTTAATGAAGTTAAAAAGTATTTTAAGGAAAAAGTATTCAATACGATTATCCCAAGAAATGTGCAATTACAAATCGCACCTTCTCATGGTAAATCTATCCAACAGTTTTCACCAAATTCAAGAGGTGCTATGGTGTACCGAGAATTAGCAGCGGAGGTTGAGAAAAATGAAAAGTAGATTAGGTAAAGGATTAAGTGAGTTATTTAATGAGAATGCTTTTTTAGATGCTCTAGATGGTGAAACAAGTTGTCAAATTAACTTAGATGATGTTGTTGCTAATCCATATCAACCTAGAAAAGTATTTAATCAAGAACAACTTCAAGAGTTGGCTGATTCAATAAAAGAACACGGTGTAGTTACTCCAATCATTGTTAAATTAGTGGATGGAGAATATGCAATTATCGCTGGGGAACGAAGATGTAGGGCTTCTAGACTTGCTGGTAAAACTACGATACCTGCGATTATAAGAGATTATACGGAATCACAAATGATGGAGATTGCTTTACTTGAAAATATTCAACGTGAAGACTTGTCTCCAATTGAAATAGCAATATCTTATAAATCTTTATTAACTCATTTAGGAATTACGCAAGAGCAATTATCAAAAAGAGTTGGTAAGAGTAGATCACAAATAACAAACACTTTGGGTCTATTAACTTTACCTAAAGAAATTCAAGATATGGTTGCGATGGGCGAGTTGTCTATGGGTCATGCCAGAGTGCTTAGTAAGATTAAAGATGTAAGTAGAATTATGGAAATCGCAAAACAAGTTAAGGAACAAGGTTTAAGTGTTCGAGACATTGAAGCGATTGGTAGAGATGAAGTTAAAAAAATCCAAGTTATTCGTAAGATAACTAATGAATATGCTAAGTATCAAGAAGATTTAATGGATGCCCTTAAAATGAACGTAACTGTGAAAAAGGGATCTGTAATTATTAAATTTAAATCAGATAATGAATTAGTTGACTTAATAGAGAAAGTTAAGTAATGATTGATATTAAGTTAAATGATGTACTGGTTTTAAAAAAAGGGCATGCTTGTGGTGGTAATCGCTGGAAGATCATTAGATATGGAGCGGACATTAAGTTGGAATGCCAAGAGTGTAATAGAATAATTATGATGTCTAGAGTAGAAGTAAGAAAAAGAGTAAAGAAAATTATAGACATAGAGGAGTAGGTAACTCTACTCCCGTTTTTTTAATAAAGAGGGGACTTATGGAGAAAATCATAAAGGCAATAATTGACTTTAGGAATGAAAGAAACTGGGAGAAAAGTGATACGCCTAGTAATTTAGCTAAGTCAATTATTATTGAAGCAGCGGAACTTCTTGAGAACTACCAATGGTCAGATGAAGCGGTAGATTTCGAGAATGTTAAAGAAGAAATAGCCGACATATTAATTTATTCAATAGCTATGGTGCACGACTTAGGACTTAATTTAGAAGAGATTATTTTAGATAAAATGAAAAAAAACGCTCTTAAATACCCGGTGAAATAATGGATAAGTCTGCATATAGAATGTTCCTACTTTGTTTAGTGATTGGAATAGTCATTTATTTAGAAAGACCGATTCTTCCTGAAATGCTGAGTGCTCATTCAATTGAGTTGCAGTGGTCAGGAACTTTGTTTGGTGTATTCGGATTTGCTGTAATGCTATTTGCACCTTTTTTAGGTGATATAGGAGATATAAAAGGAAGAAGAATGGTACTTGTTATTTCTGTATTAGGAATGGCCGTTAGTCAGTTTATCTTTGGATTAGCTAATACCTTAACTGTTATGCTAATTTCCAGGTTTATTTTCGGAGTTTTCTTTAGTGGAATTGCAGTAAACTTCATGGCTTATTTTAATGATAATTATGTAGGATCATTAAAGTCTAAAATGATAAGTTATAATCTAGCTATTATCGCGTTAGGACTTGCTTTAGGTAGTTTGATAGGTGGATATTTAGGCGATTATATGCATCTATCCAATATATATTTCTTACAATCTGTTTTATTTATAATCGTTTCTTGTATATTTTTTATATCCAAAAGAGTATATAAGTATAGATATTAAAAGACAATACGTTTTTAATTTGTTTCATAACATTGGTAGAGTATATAAAACTGGATTATTACCAGGCATGATAGTTACAATGGTCTTTTCAATAGGAATTCAAATAACTATGAATTTCTTGGAGTTTTATCTTTCAATTAAAGAGTTTACTATTTCTAAAATTGGATTATATGTCTTTGTATTAAGTTTTGTTGGGGTGGTAGGTAATTTCTTTGTTACTCCAATAATTTTAAGAAAAGTCGATGATAAGATATATTTAGTTGTTATATTGATTATTAGTGGTATTGGGTTACTAATAACTGGATTAAGCGGTGATGTTGGGTTATACGGCTTTATGTTTATGTTCAGTTTAGCTTCGATGATGTTTAAACCAATTACAACACAGATTATCTCTAAGAATGCTGGAGAAGAACAAGGGATGGCGTTAGGTGTTAGGGAGACGTTGATTCATTTTGGATTTGTTGTAGGTTCTATTGCTGGTGGATTTTTAGTTAGTGGAGATTCTGGTAATATTTTCTTGGTGAGTTCAGCAATTATGTTTGTTTGTGCAATTGGATTTGGAAGTATTAAATATATCGAGGTACGTAAGGTCTAGATTTATTTACTATATATGTTTATTATGGTAGAATTCTAATGGAGTGAGGTGGCTACTGTGGACAAAGAAAAAACTGAAAAAAAACATGAAGGAATAATAGGGGAAAAGATCAAACAAGAAGCTTCTAAACCAAAAGCTAGCTTGCTTAATTTTTTTAAGCATTGTGAAGATGGATTAGAGTTTAAATCCATTAACTTGATTATTAAGGTAATAGGAGTATTAGTTGGTCTTGCTTTAGTAATATTTATTCTTCAAACAATTGGAGAATCTATATTCCAGCCGATATTTTCGTTTTTATCTATATTATCACCTTTCATTGTTGGTATAGTGTTTGCTTGGTTATTAACACCAGTTGAGTCGTTATTAGTATCTAGAGATATGAAAGCAAGTTCAGCTGCATTTATTGTCACTATTGTTGGTGTATTACTACTAGCAATATTGTTTGGTGGATTTGCATACGTAACTGCCAGTTCTATTATTGAATTCTTGACTGGTGGGAAAAATATAAGTTATTTTATAAATACTGGTAAAGATGTAGTAACAACTATTAATGAGTACATTAATCTCGAAGCTAATAATGGCGGGTTGGTTCAAGTGGTTATACAAGGTGGAGTGATATTCGGACTTATTGAGAATAATTCACACATTCATCCTGTTACAGATGCTTTGGTCAATTCGTATCAATTAATAATTGGTACAGGAACTTCACTAACTGATGTAGTTTCGTCAACATTAGGTTATTTTTATAAGTTTGTAATCGGTGCTGTAGTGGTTGGATTTATGTTACCTAACTTTAGCAATTTTGGAAATTCAATCAAAGCAATCATTCCTAAAAATGTTAAAAGCGAATGGTCGAATTTCATTGATATAATAGGCTCTTCATTTACAGACTACATGCGTGGAGCGCTAATGATAGCGAGTATAGTTGGATCTATAATCGCAGTTGGTATTGGGTTAATCTCAGTTTTATCAAGTACAATCTTCCATACTCCTGGAGCAATTAGTATATTGAGTATGCAAGGAAGTATGTTCACAGTTATCGTTTCTATTTTAGTGTTTGGTATCTTATGTGCGTTAACAAATTTAATACCATATGCTGGACCTTTCATTGGTGGGATACCGATAGTAATATTAGTATTATTAAATGATCAAACTCCAAATTATTGGGTATCGTGGTCAGTAGCTGTTGTTATTGTTATTACTCAATCATTAGAGTCACTGTTCTTACAGCCAGTAGTAATGGGAAGGGCGACGAAACTCCATCCTGTAGCTATTTTACTAGGACTAACAGTCTTTGGATCGTTATTTGGTATAGTGGGTATGTTGATAGCTACACCGATTCTATCTGTAGGTAAGTCGGTTATAAATTACTATAATGAAAAATACGATATATTCTAAATAAAAGATACTCCTCAAGATATTCTTGAGGAGTTTTTAATTGAAATATTTACTAATAATAAGTCATCTACTGTGATAAAATATCATTAACAGTATAGACTAATTTGTAATGACATAAACTTGTTGTGGAGGAAAGTTATGAAACTTGCTAAAAAACAAACACTTTGGGTATTCTTCGGATTCCTATTTATATACCAAGGGATTCAAATTATAATCCCAACTGTCTATGGTTTTTTTTATGGACTTAAACTAATGACAGGAGGGGAAGAAGTAGATATATTCTTGCTTGAAGAAGAGATGATAGCTCGTATGCTTGAGATTTCTCCAATTAGTATGTTCATATCCGCTGTCGTTATTTTATTTATCTATTACATTGTGCTTAAGAGACATTTAATCTCTTCATTCTTTGATTTTATTAAAACTAAATCACTTGTACTACTAGGTGTATTTGGGTTCGCTGGTATATTAGTTGTTAATGTGGTTGTAAATATTATATACACTTGGCTTGGTATTGAAGGCAACTCCATTAATCAAGATTATGTTGGTGATATGGTAACGAATTCACCATGGCTGATGTTGATAGCTGTGGCATTTTTAGTGCCAATAATTGAAGAGTTATTCTTTAGAAAAGTTCTAATTGATTTCTTTAGTAGATGGGGCGATGTACTAGCAGTAGTAGTATCATCTGTTCTATTTGCCTTACCACATGTAATGCAAGGAGATTTTGTATTCTTACCTGTCTATTCCTTAATGGGAGCAGGGCTAGGTTATATATATGTTAAAGGTAATAGAAACATATTTGTTACCATTGCCGCTCATATTTTAAATAATTTGTTCTCAGTACTAATAATGTTACTGTTGTAGTAAAAATTAAAAATATTAGGTATTTGTAAGATTAACTATAAAGAAAGTAAGTATCATTGATACTTACTTTTCATATTCTTCCAGTTTTGAATTAAATTTGAGTATAAATTCCCTCATTTGAGCTTTGTTAATATTGGTTTCATAAAGCGAATCCATTTTCCTCATAATGTCTTTACTTTTTGCTAGAAAATCTGTTCCTATGTTTATTTCAACAGTATATCTTTTTATTATTTCTTCTAACTGATCAGAGTACAATTCATCAGTGCCTGGTTTTATAAATTCTTTGTACACATCAATTATCTCATCATTATCTTTAGATGGGAAATACTCATGTGGAGCAGTTGAATCAAATATAACAATATCTAAATCTCGCAAAATAACCATATCTAAACTGTTAGGATCAAGTCCACAATGATATACATAAACGTTGATTCCTCGTTTTATACCGTCTACTACTAGTTTCTTCAGTAAGGTAGATTTACCAGTACCGGGTCTTCCTTTAATGAAATATCTTTTACCTATGCTTTCAGTTATTTGTTCAACATAATCTATTGGTCCGTCAGCGGTAGCAGCTCCGAAGAAGCGGTGTCTTTCTTTACCAACTTTCTCAAAAGTAGTTTCCTTAAGTAACAAATTGATTACTTCATCAATATACTCTGTCGCTCTTTTCTTGTTCATATTACTAATATATATTTCTTCCCATTCATCATGAATGTCAAGTGCTTTACTATAATATTCATATGCTGATAGATGATTATTTAAAATTTCGTTTTCTGAGTCGACTATCTTCTCAGTATTTTGTTCTTTAAAATTATTATCAAGTACATCATCTAGATCGAATGTATCCTTGATAATCGAAGTGTCTATATCATGATTGCTATTCCCATCTATGATACATAGATTTATAGTTCTATTAATTACACCTTCTATGTAATCCTTATTTGTTGCAGAGTGAAGAATCTCTATACTGTGTTCCATTTTTGTCCATCTTGCAACAACTAGTTTAAGTAGTTCAGTTTTTAGTAATTTATAATTTCCGAATAAAGAGATTGTTTTAACACCTTCAATGTTTGATTCTATTAGGCTTTGGTAACCTTTCGCTGTATTACCACTTAAGTAGTAATTTAGCACGCTAAATGCCATTTTATACCTCCTGAAATATATCGTCATTCATTTATAGATATGTAATGCTAATGGTTGTTGTGACACCTTATTAATGAATGATAAATCATAGTTACAACAAAGACTTTACTTGCTAATTGCTCTTGTGTTAGTACTTTCACGATTCTCAAATAGTATAGTGGTTTTTGGAATTAATTATTCATAGTAGGCGCTCTTCTCACATTACTTTATATGTAAAAGTAGAGAGTTTACCATGAAAGTTTCTAAGACATTGTGATAAAACAAACTGATACACCTTATTATGAATAGCCAATACATACATTTTAAAGCGAAAAAAAAGCAAACAACTTTCTTAAGTGTTTGCTTTTAACTTACATTATGGCAGGGCTAGATGGATTCGAACCGCCGATCCTGGAGTCAAAGTCCAATCACGATTTTACGGAAACTTTTTGTTATTGAATTTCCTTAATTTAGGCAATATATTGTATAGACCACATAGAAATTGGCTTTCCATACCTATTATCTAAATTACCATTGATTATATTTTTAAGGCTTATTAATAGTCAATTTACTTACAAGGTAAGAGACTAAGGCGAGTATAATATAAACTATCGCTACATCTAAAATAAATGTTGGAATATAAAAACCTATTCTAGAGACTAATATCTCGTTATTGCGAATGGGTGCTAAGTCATATGCAGTAAAATATGAGATTGGGTAGCCAAATCTAAATTTAAGCCCATCACTATAAGAATAAGGTACCAAAGGAACGGTCATCAAAACTATTATGGTTGATGGTAATAGTAATTTTTTTCTTATCTTCATAGAAATCCTCCTTTAAGTTAGAGTTTGCAGGAATTTGAGAGAATTATATTTCAATACTTAATTAGTTTATGTCCTAAAATCTCTATTTCATCGGTTTTATCATATTTAGGATCAAAATTGACTCTTAATTCAAGCATGTTTAGGTGATTAAAACCACATTCAATATAGAATTTAATCGCTACTTCATTTCTAGGAATCACATTTACAACACAAGATACAACACCTTCTGTTTTAAGCATTTTAAAAAACTTGGAAACAATTTTCTTACCATAACCTTTTCCTCGAAACTCCTCTTTTAAAAATATGTCCTCAAGCCAAGCGAAATCTTGTCCTCCGAGTTTATAATAAATGAAGCCCACTACCAAATCATTTACACACACAATCCTAAAATTATCAGTTTTCAACCATTCATCTAGAGTTTCTCTTGCTGTTTCATATGACATATAATGTTCCTTATCTGATTTAGTTAATGTTCTATGAAAGTTAAAAAAGTCACGTACCATTTTAATATCTGTATCTTTGATTATTTCAACTACGTTAAATTCTATTTTCATATCGTTCTCCAATCCTACTTTAACAATTCGTAAGTTATATTATTATCTAGTTTTACGCTGTCTTCATTGTCAAAGTGAAAACCCCCAAGTTCATTCATTTCCTCTTCTGTATAGAACGTATGTTCCTCATCAAATTCTAACTCCATCTTGATGTAACTCCTAGGTTCTAGAACCTCGTCAACATTATAATTTTGTCTAGCTATAGTAAGATCATCTAAAGTAGTGAACCATAACTCTACGTTCTCTATATATGTAGAATCTGTAAACCCATTTGTTATAAAGATGGTCATATGCCACCGTCCATCCTCAGATGCTGGGTAGTTTCTCATAACAGCGACTTGATTATCATAATAACGTATATTCGGTGAGCAAGAGGATAAGATTAGTAAAAAAAACAGTATTGCTACTTTATTTAGTTTCGTTTTCATAGAGACTCCTATTTTTTTTCATAGTCAAGCAAATCTATCTTTACTGTCATTGAACTGTAACTGAAGAAGTCATCTGAACCTTGAAGTTCATGCTTTAAGAAAAATGTATTTTCCTCATCAAATGTCAATTTCAGTGGAATGTAATTCCTTGGTTCAACTATGTTATTTATATCGAAAGTTTGTTCAGCTACTAGTTCACCTTCAAACAATACTCCGCGTAAATCTTCTGAATTACTACAGGTTCCGTAAAACCGTTCAATATTCTTGCGTTAGCAGTCCAATTGAAATTAGCATAGTAAGCGTTATGTTTAATAACTTTAACTTTATTATTTGGTAAGTTTACACATTCTACTGACTGATCATTAGAAAGTAGTGGTTCAGTATCGGAATCTACCCACAAATACCACGAGTTTCCTTTCTGTTGAGCAGTTATATCAAAGAAAGTCATCACTTCAAAGACATTATTACCATCAAGAGGAGCAACAACATCGCATCTATCCCACTTTCTTTTAATTCCAACACAGGACGAGAGCTGAATAGTAAACAATATAGTTACTACAATTATTAATAGTTTTTTATATAGTAACATTGGCTGTCCCCTTTCATCTCACATCAATACTTGCTTATAATTCGTTGAATTAGTACTTAGTTACTAAATCCTTGTAAGAATGATTTATTTATTTTTCTATCCTAAGACTTATATTTGAATTATCAAGTTCCTCTAGAGTTATATAACCATTTTCAATGGCTATTCCAATCGGGATGCATTTCACATGCTATTGTGACAAACGATATAGGAAGGATAGCTCAAAGTTCTATTACAACTTTAGTCAATAAAACACTCTAAGTAGTTTTTAAGTGATTTTAACAAATGACACCAGTATTACTTTTCGTAAAAAAAAAAAAGAAAATAAATTTCTTATGTTTTCTGTTTTAAATTAAATAATTTAAA
>CAJYBF010000007.1 GCA_913064935.1 uncultured Mollicutes bacterium | reverse complement strand
TTATTTATATATCCAATTGTACGTAAAATAGTTGCTTTTGCATTTTTTGCTTTCTCGCCAGTGTATACATTGCCATGTCCTGGTCCTCTTCCACCTGGTCGCTTTTGAGGTGCATTATTTTTAGGAGTCTTAGCCATTATAAACACCACCTATTCCGTATTGAGAATTAAAGATTTCTTTATACACTTTGCTTGTTTTAAGTAATGTATGATGGTCTCCAAATCCATCTAAGTGACCATGATTATCTAAAACAATTATTTTATCTGAATCAATTATAGATGATACCTTTTGAGATATTAGTAATACAGTACTCTCATTAAAGTTTTCTCTGATTCCATTCATGACTAATTCCTCACTGTTTGCATCAAGCGCACTCGTAGAATCATCCAGAATTAAAATCTTTGGTCTTCTAATAACAGCTCTCGCTAATGACAGTCTTTGTTTTTGACCACCAGACAAGTTGCTTCCACCTTGATTAACTGCTTCTTCGTACTTATCTTCTTTTTGAACAATGTATTCATCTGCTAAGGCAATTTTAGCTGCCTTCTCAATTTCTTCCGAAGAAGACTCTTTTTGGCCTTGTGAGATATTAGTAATAAAGTTTCCTGAGAATACATGAGGCTTTTGTGTTACAAAACCAATAGCGTTTCTCAAGGTGTGTAAGTCATAGTCTTCTACCTTAACTCCATCAATAAGCACGCTACCTTTAGTAGTATCATATAGTCTGGGAATAAGGTTTATAAGTGTAGATTTACCACTTCCAGTAGATCCAATAATCCCTATCTTTTCACCGACATTTATTTCAAATGAAATATCCTTCAACACTTCATTTCCTTCACTTGAATATCCAAATGAAACCGAGTCAAATTTAATATTACCCATAATATCTTGAGCTATTGGATTGTCTGGATTTAATAAATCAATGTCAGTATCCAAAACTTCATTAATTCTCTTAGCACTAACTTCAGCTCTAGATAAGAATACCATCATCATTGCTGCCATTATTAACGCGAACATTATATTCATTGTATAACTAAAGAAGGCAATCAAAACACCAGCGTTAGCTACTTGAATACCATCCACTATAGAAACTAATGTTCCATTTTCTAATAGTTTTGCACCTAGTATCATGATTCCGGCATAACCAATGTTAGTAACAATCATTATGGCTGGAAATAGTGTTGCGAAAATTCTATTAGCCTTTGTTGCTACATCTCTATAGCCATCATTCTCAACATCGAATCTATCTTGCTCAAATTTCATATTTACAAAAGACTTAACCACTCTAGGAGAATTTACATTTTCATGTACGACTGTATTAATCCCATCGACCTTCTTTTGAACTCTTTCAAATAGTGGAAATGCCTTTTTGATAATAATGATTACTACAACTAATAAAACTGGAATTAGAACCCAGAAAATATTTGCAAGTTGTCTAGATGTGTAAATGGCCATAAATAAGCCACCCACTAACATAAGCGGAGCTCTTAAAATGATTCTGAATAGCATCATTAAAAACATGCGAATCTGTGTAACATCATTAGTACAGTTTGTAATTAATCTACCTGACTTAAATTTATCTATTTTCTTCATTGATAAACTTTGAATTTTCTTAAATAAGTCTAACCTAAGTTCAGCTGATATATTTTGAGAGATCCACTGTGCACAGTAGTTGTTAATCAAAGCTGCAATCAAGGCTCCAAATGCTACAAATAACATTAAAATAGCAGCCCCTCTCAATAGGGGCATGTCACCTGCAGGCAAAGCCTCATCAACTATTATTTTCATTTGATATGGAATAATAAGTTCGAATATTACATTCAAAAACATTGTTACTACACCAATAAGCACAACTATTTTATGCTTCCAAATTTTTCTTATTAATCTTAAAATATTTTTCATATGTTATCTCCTTATCCCAAATCTAATTAAGTCAATGTACGCTTTCAACTCCCTAACAGCAACATCTTTTCTTAATTTATGTGAAAAAACTTTATTTAAAACATTCCATTGAATGTTCTTTAATACATTTAGCATTCTACCAGCACTTGATCTAAAATCTGCAGTAAACAAATCCTCATCAATATTCATAATGGTTTCGTCAATCAATTTTCTTCTTTTTTGTTTTAGACTCCTAATCTCCATCTTGTTATTTGACAAACTCTTATGGACATTTTGAATCAGTTGCATTCTACCTTTATCAGTAAAGTTATCAAATCCAAGTTCAAATGCCTCAATAGTAGCCTTGAAGATATCTCCATTATTTTTAATTAATATTCTTAAAAACTCGCTTTCTTGGTAAATAAGAAAACTTTCAACAATATAAAAAAACAGATCATCCATATCTTCGAAATATTGATAGAAACTCCCTCTAGCTATTTCAGCTTCTTTTACTATGTTAGATATTAATGCCTTATCTAAAGTAGTTCTTTTGAATTCATTTTCGGCTGCAGTGATTATTTTTTTCCTTTTTTCTTCAGGTATTCCAAAAAACGTTTGTGTAGGCAAATCAAACACCTCTCCTTCGTATGACGAGTCGTCATATGACAACCTGTCATAATATTATCATCGTTTTATATTTTATGCAAGAAAAAAGACTTTTATGAAAGTCTTTATTTTATAATTGTACCAGTTAGTCCCATTAATCCCGCTTTTGCCTTATCTAAAGAAGTAATTAGTGCTTTTCTTTCCGGTGTACTTTCTGCAAACTTTATACATGCTTCAATCTTTGGTAACATACTACCAGGAGCGAAATGTTTTTCTTTTATATACTCTTTTGCTTTTTCTGTAGATAAATTATCTAACCATTCCTCATTATCTTTTCCAAAATTAATCGCCACTTTTTCAACGGCGGTAAGGACAACTAAATAATCAGCATCAATCATCTTAGCTAAAAGCATTGCTGCATTATCCTTATCTATAACTGCAGGTACTCCTTTTAATTTGAAACCATCTCTTACAACAGGGATTCCTCCACCACCACAAGTAATAACCACATTACCTGAATTAATAAGTGTAAAAATCATTTCTTTTTCTTCTATATCTACTGGTAATGGACTAGGTACTACTCTACGGTATCCTCTACCAGAATCTTCTACCATTGTATATCCTTTTGCTTCAAGACTCGGTACGTCTTCTTTTGAATAGAATTTACCAATAGGTTTTGTAGGATTCTTAAATGCTTGATCTGTCTCACTAACTATAACTTGAGTTATAATAGTCGCAACCGATTTTAGTATTCTTCTTGATTTCAATTCACTTTGAATTGCGGTTTGCAGATGAAATCCGATATATCCTTGACTCATTGCTCCACACTCTGGAAATGGAATATCATTATTTGTCTCTTCCATTGCTAGATTAATCATCCCTACTTGAGGACCATTTCCATGAACAATTACTATCTCATGGCCTTCCTCTATTAAATCGACTAAGGGTTTTGCTGTTTTATAAACTAGATTCAATTGGTCTTGCGCATTCTTACCAAGGGCGTTTCCACCTAATGCAACAACAATTTTCATATTCATCCCACCTTTTTTATTAAGCCCTTACATTATAGCAAATATAACTAATTAATATTCATTTATTTTCCAAATTTGTCATAAAAAAAGAGGCGACTTAATTGCCTCTTTGAATAATCAAATCATATATTCAGGATGTTTCTCAGTAAAGAATTTTTTCATATACCCACATGTAGGATTTATCTTTAAACTCATCTCTTTACTCATAGCCATTAAATCCTCTAATAATAATTTGGTGGCCTTTGATCCTCGATGCTCTGGTTCCACAAAAATATAGGATGCTGTAATTACATTGCTCTTAGAATATTCAATGTATCCAATTCTTTCTCCTTGTAAGATACAATAAATTTCATGGTCATCTCTTTCTATTTTCAAAAAATTCACCTCACTAATGTTGATTTAAAATGCTTTTCAATAAAATTTACTTTCTCCATAATAAAATCACTAGAGCAGTTATAACTTGCCACAACTAGCTTTTCCTCAATGTCATCATCTCTGTATATTACTCCGATTACTTTACCTTTAAATGTGTCGACGGCTTCATTTGGTCCAATAACATAAGCATCTAGTTCCGCTCCATCCAAAGCGTATATCTTTTCGATGAATCCATAATTTAATTGATACGTTCCACCAAATTTGTCTACAAAACCAATTGGTCTATCTATTTTAACCATTACTTCTTTACCTATCCACTTTTTGATAAGTTTGAAATATAGTATGTCATTAGCAAAAAATTTAGTTAGTAACATGAATCCTCTAGATTTAATAGATCTTTGAACAATCATATTTCTATCTCCAAATCTAAGGTCATCTTCATAATTAATATAGTAATCATATAATTCAGATATGTTGCACCATATAAACTCTATTCCCAACTCTATTTCAATCTCAGTTAAATCTATTTCATTTGCTTCACTTATTATTTCGCATTCGAAATAATGGTTCTGATGAATGAAATCAGCCTCAGAAGTTTCGGTAGTAAGAATCAAGTCTTTCACTTCAACGTGAAATCCAGCTTCTTCCAACATTTCTCTTTTCAAGGCAGTTACCAAATCCTCGCCTTCATCAACGCCACCACCAGGGAAGATGAAACAGTCATATTTCCTTACCTTTATTATTCCTATCTCGTTACCTCTTCTAATAACTCCTCTAACCGCAACTCGAGTAGGCAAGTTCAATTGCTCTCCGTATTTTACTATCATCATCTAATCCCCTTTACTAAAAAAATTATACCATATGTTATAATTACATGAGGTGGATTTATGGATTTTATTATACCAAAAAAGGCAATTGCTCATTTCAAAAAGAATGACAAAATACTATATGACTATATTAAATCATCACCTAATCCAAATAGATCAATTAATCCTGATTATTTTAACGAATTAGTTCGTAGTATTATTTTCCAACAAGTTTCACTGAAAGCTGGTGAAACTATTTATGCAAGATTACTTGACCTAGTACAAATAACTCCTAATGTCATAATGGATACTGATAGGGATACTCTTCAATCCATTGGGATTTCTTTTAGAAAAGTCGATTACTTAAAAAATCTTTCTTTGAATGTTAATTCCAAAGAAGTTGATTTAGAAATAATAGATTCTTTGACTAACGAGGAAATAGTAAAAATGATTACTAGCGTAAAAGGGTTAGGCGTTTGGAGCGCTGAAATGTTCTTAATGTTCTCTCTTGGAAGACTTGACATCTCCTCATATAATGATTTAGCTATTAAAAGAGGAATTCAATATTTATATAAACTAGATTCATTCCCCACTAAATCAGAATTCAAAAAGTTCGTTGAGATATGGAGTCCGTACAATACAATAGCTTCGTTCTATTTATGGGAAGCTAGTAAAAAAGATGCTTAAAATTTCAGCATCTTTTTATATATTTATCCTTATTATTCCGTAAACAATTGCTCCAACAATAACGAATATGGGTTGCATTTTTCTTTGATCTAATAAGTAAAACGCTAAAGCAAAGATAATCACTCCTTCAATCCAACCAAGTCCTTGAATTGATAAATCTAAAAACTTTACAATGATAGAAAGAAATATTCCTACAACTATTGGTTTAATGTATAAACTTATATTTTGCATTATCTTTGATTGCTTCATTCTATTAACAAACTTATAAGCTATTACCATCATAATAATACCAGGAACAATAAAAGCTAATGATGTTAATATAAATCCTAAGACGCCAGCTTCATAAAAACCTGCATATGAGGCGATTTTACCACCCGTTACACCAGGTAAAGAATTTACTACAGCTACTATTGCTGTATATGTTTGAGCACTAAATATGCCTAAACTCTCAACTAATGTTCTTTCGAACATTGGGATGAAAACAGCCCCACCACCAAAAGTGAAAAGCACAATCACTAATATTTCAAGCACTAATCTCCAAAGCATAATCATGATTTCTTACCTCCAATAACTTGAGATCAGAATACATAAGCAACAATCGCTACGATAACTAATGATGGATAAATTCTTATAAAATATATAAGAGGAAAACTACCCAAGTAAACTAAAACTATAATAGCTAACGATAGTTCTTTTTTACTTTGTAAAAAGAACTTTTTACTTAAAGAGAACATTAATGCTGCAACTACAGCTAATACAGGGACTGTAACAGCATTAAGTACTTCTTCAGTAATTAAATCATTTAGGAAAATCATTACTATAGTAAAAGCAATCATGCTAGGTAAAGTAATCGAGAACGCTGCTACTATTCCACCTAATAAGCCCTTGATTTTATAACCAATTGCAGTACTCATTTCTACCATACTAGCACCAGGTAAAGAGTTAGCAATGGCCACGATATCAATAAACTCATCATCATCGATCCACCCTCTTTTTTCTACTGCTTCTTTGTGTATTAAAGGTGCGACAGCACTTCCTCCACCATAACCAAACATCCCAACTTTAAGGAATGATATAAATATCTCTAAAATTTCTTTCATAATTACCTCTTATATAGACATAGTAGTCTTTATTCACAATTCAGATAAGTGATTTCATTTTTTTGTCCATTATCTAATAACAATTATATCATATGGTATTTTAAAAGGAGTTAATTAAAACTCCTTTTAAATTGATTAATTAAGTTGATCCTTAAACTTGTGATAAAGGCCATAAAAGATGTAAGCAGCTATACAAAGAGCTCCTATTGCGACCATTATATTTAAACTATAACCACCCAATCTATTAATAATAGGTGCTGTTAATGAAAGTATAAATTGCGATAAAGCCATTGTCATTCCTAAAAGAGAAATAAACGTAGCTCGCTGATTCACAAATATCTCTCCTACAACTGTGAAATACAATCCATGAATTGTATCAAAACCTAGCAAGAAGAAAATTGCAAAACCTACTAATACAATAACATTACCAGATGTTAAGAATAACATCCCAAATATTGATACAAAGAATGAAATTCTAAGTAGTCTCATTTTACCAATTTTATCACTTAGGAAAATAACTATTAATCCTGCTCCTAAAGTTCCAATTCCAATTGTTGTAAAGGTAGTAGATATTTCAAATTGATCTAGCCCTAGTGAGTCCAAGTGGAAAGGAACGTATGAAAAGAACATCATACCTGGAATAGTTATTAGAAACATAACAATTATAAATTTCAAACTATCCTTATTGAATAGTAAGTTTTTAAATGTCTTTAAGTTCATCTTCTCAGCTTCTTGTGACTTACTTTCAGGCAAAGTGAATAAAAACAGTAAAAGAATTGCCCCAGCTATAGAGATGAATCTATAAATATAAAGAAAACTAAATTTACTTACTACAAATGCTGAGTACATTGGTGCTGCTAAAACAACCAAGGCAAAAACTACTTTTAACATTCCCGATATTCTTCCTCGTTTATCATAAGGAATGAAATCAGCAATATATGCAAATAACAAACTTATAAATGCAAAGTAACCTAAACCAGTGATGGCTCTAGCAAATATATACTGTGTAAAGTTATCAACGTTTGAAGTTAAAAAAGTACCAATTATAAATAAGATAATACCAAATATCATTGATTTTTTCTTACCGATTTTATCTCCGTAGTAGCCAAAGAATGGTGCAAGTAATCCTCCGAGATTGAATCCACTACTTATCATTGTTATTTTACTTGGATCAATTCCCATTTCTTTTACTACTGTGGTAGCTATTGATGGAATAGCCACTACTTCTAAAATAACAAGCGCATATAATAGAAATAATACTGTTAGTAAATAGACATTACTTCTAAAGAACTTCATTTAGTCTCTTAAAGTTAATGTATGCTTCCTTCGCTTCAGGAAATACAATGTCAAAAAATAATTGTTTATATTTTATTGCATCAGTATTCATAGCGATGTAAGCATTCTTCTCTTTACCATGTCTATTTGTAATATCTACAACTGTCATACCAGCGGTCGGTCCATCAAGACTCACTTCTACATTACAAAATGTAGTTTCACATACAGAAGGGTCTATGGCATAAATCACTGTTAATAAGTCATAAATCACTGCTCCAATAGTGCCGTTAAATGTGTAATATCTTTCGACATAGTAATCAATCATATCATAAAGAGTTTTTCCTAGTTCTCCACCAGCGAATTTCATAAATAATAACTCGCTTGCATTTATAAATGAATCCCTACATGGTTCAATTCCAACCATATGGAGATCAATATATATACCATAATCAAAAACTATCTTAACTGCTTCTGGGTCTACCCAGTAATTAAATTCAGCTACTGGAGTTATGTTACCTCTATAAACTCCGCCACCCATAGACCAAATAGCTTTAACTCTTTTCATAGTTTCAGGATCTTTTTGTATTGCTAATGCAATATTTGTAAGTGGTCCTAATGCAATGATTTCAATATCATCGTTATTCTTAACAGTTTCGATAATGTAATCAACCGCAAATTGGTCTTGAATCTTTGATCCTTTGTCTTCTAACTCAATATGTCCAAATCCAGTTGGACCATGTACAGTTCCAGCGTCGCTGAAGACTTTTACTAAAGGCTCGCGTGCTCCTTCATAAACAGGAATATCCGAATTCATATATTCCATAAATCTAAGCGCGTTTTTAGTAACTATATCTATTTCTTTATTTCCTGCTACTGTAGTGATACCTAAAATCTCAAATCCTTCATATTTGATTGCTGCAGTTATCGCAAACACATCATCTATTCCCGGATCGGTATCAATAATAATTTTCCTTTTATTCTTAATATGCCTCTTCTATTAAGCTACTTCTAAAGCGATTCTCATCATTTGTGTAAATGCATTTTGTCTTTCTTTAGCAGTAGTCTCTTCTCTTGTTATTGCATTATCTGAAACTGTTAAAATACAAGCAGCTTTTTTTCCTAACACTTTTGCATTATGGAATAATGCACTTGCTTCCATTTCACCAGCAATAACGTCATGTTTAAGAAGTTTTTCAACTAAACCTTCAAAACTTTCTCTATAGAATACATCTCCTGATGCTGTTCTACCTTCTACTATGTCAATTCCTAAATCCTTAGCAACTATTTTTATTTTATCATTTAATTCTTTAGTTGGTTCTGTAATTTTACCTTCATATCCATTCATCATTTCTGCAAATGTTGAATCTGTATATGAGTCCTTAGTCAAAATTACAGTATATAAATCTAATTTTTTTTTCATTGCTCCACAAGACCCTAATCTAATTATTGTCTCTACATCATAAAATTTATAAAGTTCATAAGAGTAAATCCCCATGCTTGGCATACCCATTCCTGAACCCATTACAGAAATTTTCTTACCGTTATAAGTCCCAGTAAATCCTAGCATTCCTCTTACACTGTTGAATCTTTTTACTTCTTTTAAGTATGTGTTAGCTATATATTCAGCTCTTAGTGGATCACCAGGCATTAATACTACCTTAGCGATATCGCCTTTTTGAGCTTCATTGTGAGCAGTAGACATAATTGTTCCTCCTATTAATGTGCTAACAAAAATTAATTTGTTAGCACATTTTTATAATCTCTATTTATTTTTATCTTCTAGCATTAATTTAATTCTCATAGCTTTTCTTCTTTTATTGATGTTATACAGTACTAAACCAATCACCGTTGCCAAATAAGGTAACATTTGAATGAGTTGAACTGGTATTTTGATACTTGTTACTAACTGTAGTGAGTTTGTCATCGCATCTGCAAATCCAAAGAACAATGCAACTAAAAATCCTCCAACAGGTGTCGCTCCACCCATTCCATTTGCAGCCATTGCGATAAATCCTCGTCCTGCAACCATGTTGTTACTGAACCAAGATAAATATCCCATAGACATAAATGCTCCACCGAAACCACATAATACACCACTAATTATTAAAGCAATGTACTGAGTTTTACGAACATTTATCCCAACGCTCTCAGCCGCATCTGGATTTTCACCAACAGATCTAATTCTTAGACCTAAAGCTGTCTTATAAACCAAATAGTAAAGTACAATTACTGCTACTATACTCAAATAAGTCAAGATATTATGATTAGATAATATACCAGCAAGTGGTTCTCCAATCCAAGGTATCTTGTCTAGCAGAGGTATTTCAACTCTTGGAAGAACTTTAGAATTAATACTTGTTGATACACCTTTTTGGCCAGAAGCCAAGTACAGTAAGAATATGGTTCCACCGACAGCAATCATATTGAATGCTATCCCTGTTAAGAAAATGTCAGACTTAAGTTTAATAGAAAGAAAACCTAATAAGAACCCAACAAACCCAGCAACTACTAATGTAAGAAATAGTGCTATCCAAACTGGCATTACTGCGCTAAATAGAACTCCAAGCAAAGCTGAAAGTAACATAATACCTTCAATAGCTATGTTGAATACACCGGCTCTTGATGAAATCATTGCTCCCATTGTTCCAAAAACAATCGGAGTACTAACTCTAATTACAGAATAACCAAATTCCGGAGTCAATATATGATTTAATATTTCCATCATTATTGATCACCTCCAGCTTTTTCAATCTCTAATTTTGATTCCTTGTAAATCATTTTATTTTTGTATTTAGCCAAGAATTGTTGAGCTACAATTAAGATAATAATTACACCTTGTGTAATAGCTTTTAGTTCCGGTGGAACTCCAGATTCTCCTCTTGACATAATGGCAGCACCCGTTCTAATGTAGGCAATAAAGAATGCAGCGAAAGGAACATAAAGTGGATTTCCTTTTGCTAAAGTACTAACAATTATTCCATCCCATCCATACCCAGGAAGGGCTACCCAATTAAATCTTTTATACATTCCTGCTAATTGAATTGCTCCACCGACACCGGCAATAAACCCACCGACAATTTGTGATAGCAATGTAATCTTAAATACTTTCATACCTGTGTATTTAGAAAACATTTTATTAGCTCCAACCATTCTTATTTTATATCCAGTAGACGTCTTAAATAAGAATATATATCCCAAAAATACTGATATTAATGATAAGAACAATCCAGTATGAATTTTAGTACCTGGTACTAATACTGATAGCCTAAATGTATCAGGGAATAAATAAGAAGCATTTATTCCTGCCTCTGGATCCTTAAAGTAGTAATAAAGAATATACGACCCTAAAAAGAACAAAATGTAGTTAAGCATCAGTGATGAAACAATCTCACTTGAACCTGTTTTTTCTTTCAAATAAGCCGGAATTGTAACAACGATAGCACCTGTAATACCTGCTAAAATCATTGCTGCAAAGAAGTGAATATAACTTGGCATTGGTATTGCCAAAGCTACCATCATCGCAACTATACCACCAAAGAAGAATGCTCCTTCAGTAGATAAATTGATTTGACCAGATGAAAATATTAAAGAAACGGCTAATCCAGTAATTATCAAAGGAATGGTTAGTTCTATAACATTTCCGAACCTTCTCAATGAAGTTAAAGGGCCAAAGAATAAATCCCTTAAAGCTACTAACGGTGCATCACTTACTAATATAATTAATACTAGTGAAATACCTATAGCTATAAAGATTGCCATCGATGTCCTTAAAATTTCGAATTTTGCATTCTTATTCATAAGCAACACCTCCAACATCTTTTTGTTTTTCAATTCCTAACATATATTTACCTAATTCATTTTCTGTTAATTTTGATATATCATCGAAGTAAGCAGCAATTTCACCTCTGTGCATTACAATAATACTATCGCAAAGCTCAAAGACTTCATTTAAATCAGCAGAAACCAATAATATCCCACTTCCTCCATCGCGAAGTTCAACTAACTTCTCTCTGATGAATTGTGCAGCACCTACATCTATACCTCTTGTAGGTTGGTTAGCAATTATAATTTTAGGTTTGTTATAAATCTCTCTAGCTACAACAACTTTTTGGATATTTCCTCCAGAAAGCATTTGAACTTTTTGAGCTCCTGAATTACATTTTACCAAGAAATCCTCAATCATATGTTCAGTTATTTCTTGAATTGCACCCTTGTTTATAATTCCACGCTTACTATATTTTTCATCGTCAACAATGTTTGGTATTAGGTTGCTATTAATGTCCATATCACTTGCTACACCGTATGTCATTCTATCCTCAGGAATATGCGCTAAGTCAAGGTCACGAATGTTCTTAATACTAAACTTTTTAATGTCTTTATTTTTAATAAAAATATCGCCACCATAAGTCTTATTAAGTCCAGTGATAACTTCAACTATTTCGCTTTGTCCATTACCTTCAACACCAGCTATCCCTAATATTTCTCCAGCTCTTAAACCAAAAGAGATATTTTTAACAACTTCTTTACTTAAGTAGTTTTTCACTCTTAGGTTTTTAACATTAAGAACAAGCTCTTTAGGTTCTGCTTTAGTTTTATCAATTTCCAAAACAACATCTCTACCAACCATCAAACGCGAAATTTCTTCCTTAGTAATATCTTTTGTTTCGTAAGTACCCATTGTTTTACCGTGTCTTAATATTGTACATCTATCACAAATCGCTTTAATCTCATCTAATTTATGAGAAATGAATAAAATAGTATGTCTTTTTTCTTTTAGTAAAGTTAATTGGTTGAATAACTCTTCAGTTTCCTGTGGAGTCAATACTGCTGTCGGTTCATCTAGAATGAAAATTTCCGCACCTCTATAAAGTGCCTTTAATTTTTCAACTTTTTGCTTAATACCTACTGGCAAATTCTCAATTCTTTCCTCTACATCAATATGGAAATCATTTTCCTTAGCAATATTTAGTGATAATTCTTTTGCTTTGTCCATATCCATGAAAATTCTTTTCTTAGGTTCTACACCTAATACTATATTCTCAGCAACAGTAAATGATGGTACTAACTTGAAATGTTGATGTACCATTCCTAAACTATGCTCAATAGCTACACTTGGGCTAGTAATCTTAACTTCCTCACCCTTTAAAATGATTTTTCCTTCTTGTGGTTGTTCTAGACCAAAGAGAACTTTCATTAGTGAACTCTTACCTGCTCCATTCTCACCCAAAAGCGCATGAATCTCACCTTTTTTAAGAGAAAAATTAACATTTTGGTTAGCTACGATACCATTTGGATAGATTAGGTAAATATCTTCCATTTTTAGAATATCTTTTCCCATAAATCCTCCTTATTTAAAAGAAACAATTTATACAATTGTTTCTTCTAAATTATTGTATTATTGTATTATTGAATATTATTCAGCTGATGCGATAATTGCATCTACTTCTTCAGCGCTTAATGTTAATGCAGAAGATACTGTAATATTTCTATCTTCAATTTCTTT
>CAJYBF010000006.1 GCA_913064935.1 uncultured Mollicutes bacterium | reverse complement strand
CTTGAGTTCAGACGTGTGCTCTTCCGATCTGTTCGGTGAGTTTAGTAATTTTAACGGTGGTTACATTACCGTACTAGCTAAGAATGAAATACAAGCTTGTAAAAGAGCCGTTAAACGTGGGTATGGTTTAGAACACGCTGGTAGATATAGCGTAACTACCGAAAATTGGGGACACTTCGCTGTAAAGAAATCTGCAAAGTCAGACCATTGGAGAAATATAACGTACTTAGGAAATTAAAAAAAGAAGAAATGGAAAAGTGGTTAATAGGGTTAGCTGTAATAGTTATGCTATACTGTTTATATAGAGCATTTGATTTTCAAAGTGAAATCAATAAACAAATGGAAGAAAAGAAAAAACGTACTTCGGAAACTAAAAAGAAATAATGGAAACAATTTTTATAAGTATATGGGTACTCCTAGGGGGGTTAAACCTATTCATATACCATAACGAGATTATGCGTATCGCTGAAGGTGATTCGGACTTCATTCAACCCAACACCACTAAGTGGTTCCTAGGAATTAAACTACTTATATTCTCACCGTACTACTTTGTAGTGGGTGTGGTCCAATTAATTATGAGTCAAATCATAATCAGAAAAGCAAAACGATTATTAAAACGCTTAGAAGAAAATAATACTAAAAAGATATGGATAACAATAAATTAAAAGAAGATATAATGACCCACTTTAAAATGCGTGGTCTAATTACACCAGAGGGTGAACTTACCCTTAGAGAAGGCTCAGAATATGACGCTCAGATAATGATTGACCAAATAAGTCAAGTCGTTAATGCCCACTCTAATGAGATTCGGATTAATGACTTTAAGGTTGTTAACGAACCTAAACCAAGAGGTGCCCTATATAGAGAAGAAGCTTACAAGATAGATTTAGAAGACCACCTTAAGTTACAAACACTTCCAGACTTCCTAGCGACCCAAGCCGAAACAGCTAAGACTCATGAGAGGAAGATAAATAAACTTAAGGATTTGCTTAGAGAAATCGAAGTGGATTCAAGAGGAAGTGGAAATGGTGTGAATACACACCTTTATAATAAAATCCTAAACGTCATATAATGAAAGAAGACCTAAGGATTATATACCAAATGGAAATGCCGTACGGCATTAGAAATAAAGCTGGTTTCCTTTTCTTCTTTACTAGTGTGACTAAATATACTGGCCAAGATGAACGGTTCACTAGAGAAACTAAAGAACTGAATGATATGGCCGATTACCTATTAGAGTCACTTAAAAACCAAGAAGTATGAACACACCTTTACAAGAACTAATTGATACACTAAAGGGTAAACACGATACCCTTCCTAACGACACGAAAGAAAACAGGGCTACGAAATATGCCTATGTTGAAGTTGTTATCCTTGCAAAGGCATTATTGCCAAGAGAAGAGGAAGTTATCATTATGGCACATAATGATATTGATACTCACGATAGTGATGACTACTACGAAGAAATGTACGGAAACAAATAAATTATAAATTATGAGTAAAGAGAAAAGAGAATCTAAGGAGTGGTCAATAGGTATTATTCCGCTGATAGTTATAGTGGCTTCGGTTGTTTGTATAGTGGCTATGTTGACTGGTAATTTCGATGCGTTAATTAACTCATTAAAATAAGACTATGAAAATATACGAAATTGAATATAAGAAATCGGAGAACTACTCTAGGGAGAAATATATTATCGCTGCTGAGAGTAAAAAGGAATTGGAAAAATACGCCACAGAACACCTAGATATTAACGTGGGAACGTTCTATACCCTTTGGAACATAAAAGAATTACCAACCTCTGGAGTTATTTACCAAGACATACACTAATATGAAATTACTATACACCTTACTTATATGTACATCATTCATATGTTCCATTATAGCAATGGTTAACTATAGAATGGATTGGGCAATATACTTTCTGATATTCGCAGTATACTTTAAATTGGAATTAATACACAGTGATAAATGATATTACTTAGAAGAAGAAAGTTCATTAAACCCATTGGTGGGGAGTTTACTCCCTCTCAAAAGGCATACATAAAACAAATGGAGATGTCTAAAAAAACCATCCTTATTTCCCATGGTGTTGGTAAATCAATGCCGAGTCCGACTAGAGATGGAAGAGGTGGTTGGAAAATTAATTTATGAAAAAGTATAGAAAGTTTAAAAAACTGTTGAAAGAAGGAACCCTTGTTCTTACAGATAAGTTTTGTCCATGTGATATACGTGCCTATTCTATAGAGACCGTTATCACCACAGAAGAACTGTGGAAGGAACATAAGGCTGATGTCGTTCCTAACTGCTCGACTAAGTTTGACTTAATTCTCCTATAATAAAAATGGGACCGTTAGGTCCCACTTCTTATTGTATTTTCTGTTTTTTCTTATCTCGCTTCTGTTGAAGTCGATAACCACTTACTAGATGGTAAACCATCCCACCATGAAACCCAAGTAGTATTACATGGGCAATTATTACCATACCATAGTAAAATGGTAAGCCTTGGTCAGTCCAAAGACTTCTATAATTTCCTATTACCCCCATGTCTATTATTAATGCTATTATCATAGGAACTAAATACTTCTTAAATCTCTTGTTGTAAAACCAATATCTAAATCATTTACTCATTGTCTTCTATTGTTAAATACGTATCGTAGTTTAAATCGATAGGTTTATGTGTGTGTTTACCAGTTGATTTGAACTTCGTTTGAAGTCTCTCAGATAAAAGTGCAATCTTAATCTCTTGATTCGCTATGCGCTTCTTATCTCTCTCCCTTTCCTTATCCATATCATTAATCCTACGTGTAAGTTTAGTTACCATTCCCTTTAATTCCAAAATCTGACCCTCAAGCATGTTCTTAATCTCATCCCTAAGTTCCGTCTCACCATCACTGCCATGCATCTTTATCTTAGCCTTAATATCTAACTTCTTTCTTAAGTAACCCCATAACTCTTTACCCCCTAAAGTACCTATTATCGCTAGGATTATTGTTACTATGCTTTGTGTATCCATCTCCATTATTAATCGTTTTATTATAAATACGGAATCATTCTAATAAAGGTAACGTAAATGAACTAATTCTTTAAAATTTTTTTTATAATGATACCCTTACAATATTTTTGCCAAAAAATTACAAAAAAAAATTTTTACGTATAAACACCTAAGAGATTAAAGTCCTAAAAATCTAGAAATGGTGTACTTAAATATATTCCTCAAAATCCCCTAAAAAAACTTTACGTATAAACACTTAGCAGTTTAAAGGGCCAAAATACCCAATGGCCGTTTAAAGAAGTGCTTATTAATACTGTAAAAAAAAATTACAAAAAAATTTTTGTGAATCTCATCATGCCCCCTATATGAGCCACGTACGGGGGGGTATAAAGGAGGGGTTACGTGGGGGAGGGGTATGGAGGGGGGTCTAATGGGAGGGGTGCTTACACACACTTATATAAGTTATTGACATATGCAACAAAAAAGGGAGAAAGTTATTAACAATCTCCCATCTTCCCTTCCCCTCAGTTCAAAGTACCTCAACACTTATATTTTTATATTTCGAACCCTTGAATGTTTAATGTTTCAAGGTTACCTAATTTAAATTGTTTAAACTTAGTTTCTTTAAGTTCAGCATCTTCTTTAATCTTTTTCTTTACGATTGTTTTAAGGCTGCTATTAACTGTCTTGTAATTACCTTTAACTAAAACAGTCTTACGAACGCAAAGCCCGTAGATATAAAGGTCATTGTCTTTTGTTTTAAGTCCCTTAGCGACACTTTCAAAAGCATTTGACTGTGCATCACTTCTATTGATAGTACTATCGCCAGCACTTCTTAAAATCTCTTTCTCGAATTCTGTTGCAGTTCTTTTAATAAGAGACGTTAACAATTCGTTGTAAGCTTTAGTAACAACATCTTTACCAAACTTTTTAATGAGTGGTTTAATATCGAATGCCTTAAGCGTTTTAAGGTCAGCATCTAAAAGCTTTGCGTAATTGATGCCTACTAGAAATGTTTGGTTTGAAAGTTCTTCTTTAGAATTCTCATAATGTTTAATACCAACGAAAGATGTACCGTTGATAGTCTTACAAGCTACTAGTGTTGCAACGTTGTTTAATGCTTTAGTGATAGTATTCATAGTTATTAGTTTTAGTGTTCCCTACAAAGATACGAATAAAGTATTGTTATTCCTAATTATTAGCAATATATTTCTCTTTTTTCATTGTGTGGGTTATATTCTTTACGAAAATAGATGTCACCAAATGATAATGGAATACCACTGTTACCACGTTGTAACAATTCGTCATCTACGTGTGTCATGTCTTCATTCAATGTATCTTGGTACATCTTATAACAATGGTTAATAAACTTTGCTTTGGTGTCTCCACTGAATAGCGGTTGGAATGCAAATAGACCATCCATTTTATTACCTACAAAACCTATAAATAATTTGCCTTGACCTCTGCCATATGTATGGATATCTAACAATTCAACAAAGGCTTTCTTCGATAGTGGTTTGCACATTGGAAATAAACCATTTTCAATCCATTCACGTATCATTCTATCGTATACCGTTTCAAATAGATTGTTGAATGTCTCCATGTCTAACAGTTCACCGAAAACAATGATACTATTATCATCTTGTTTAACGGCTCTATATTTTTCATTAGGTAAGAAACTATTCTCAGTTCGTTCAACAATAACTTTAGTTTTTCCTTTAAGTACTACTAGTGATTCTTTGTTCATAGTGTTAGTTTTAGTGTTTAGTGTTTAACAAATATAAGAATAATATATTGTTATTCCTAATTTATTAGCAACTATTTTTCTTACGGTTCAATTTCTATGTATGGAATACTAGTAACAGCGTGTCCATGCTTTCGCATTTGTACGGCAAATTCATCCACATTGAGGTTATAAGGTTCGAACCTTATTTTAAGTTCAAAGGCTGTATTTGGTTTTAGTTCGTTGTAGTACATATACCAACACTTTTTAATAAAGTCTAAGTTTAATGCAGTACTAACCAATCCTAGTGGTACGCCATTGCCATCAATGAGGCTGAATATTTTTTGCTTATATCCCATATTATATTAAACCTATTTCATTTAAGAAATCTTCTACTGTGAATACATATTCAAACTTTTGAACTGGGTGTACACCCTCAACGTTTTCAATAAACATATCGTGATTTGAACTATCTTCATATGCTCTTTCAATATTAGTAACTTGTTTTTCAACAGTATCCTCATCATCTACCGATAATAATTGAATTGCCATACCCAAAGCATCCTTTCTTTGGTTATTAATATTGAATTGCTTAATTTCATCTTCAAAGTGAAATACACTTAAATCATTCATGTCACTTGGTAGTGTACCATCAATGGCCATTTCAATTAACTTTGGTAATATTGCTTGATTGATTAAATCTTTTTGTGCTTGTTTCATAGTGTTTAGTATTTGTCTGATTTAATTTCTTTGATTTCGTCAACATCTCCTTCAGACATTACACTTAGTAATAACTCTAAATCTTCCATGGTACAATCATCCATCCCAATCATTAGTGATGGACTACCATTAAAATTATTATCATTCTTGTTTGCTTCACCCATCCAAATTGCTTCATAACAACTTGCATTCTCTGTGATTTCATCTTGCTCATCTTTTGATGGTAGTTCATCTACTTCGAATTCAACGAATGAAGAATGAATGTCTGCAATGTATTTTCCAGTAATTTTCATAGTATAGTGTTTTATTAGTTCCCTACAAAGATACGAAACATATATTGTTATTCCTAATTATTTTGAATAAATCCTGGTATTATTTTACAACCACCTCATAATCAAACCCATCTTTATCAGACATGGTATAGAATTTAAAGACAAATCCTTTATTTCTACAAGCACTCATAAGAATGTTACAGAACTCAACACCTAAATCATTATTATCAATAGGTTCCAATACTTCAACCTCATCAAGTGGAATGGTTAAAAATGGTGCTTCTGTAATTGTTGGGTCGTATTTAGTAATAATACAATTCTTTTTGATAGTTGCCATAGTGTTTGTTTTAGTGTACTGTAAAGGTAAGAATAATATTTGAATGTACCAAATAAAAAAGGGAAAACTTTCGCTTTCCCTTTCTTCTAATATAAACTAACCTCTGTCATATCCATGTCAAATATTTTCATGGTCATGATGGGTCTATTTTCTTTATCGAGTATAAATTCTTTGGTCTTACTGTCTCGTCTGAATGGTACTAGTGTTCCGTCTGCGTCTCTCCACTCTGCTTTGACCCAACCGTCATGAGCGTCAACCATTTTACCAAATAACCTAGGTCTTGCTGTGAAATAGATATCAATTCTAATTTCGTCTACATTTACCCATGGTTCTGCTTTAGTCGTCTCCGTTGCTTCCGCTTTTAGTTGTAGTACTGTTGCTCCCGTGCTATCTATGTCGGTTGCTAGTACTGGACATTTGTTTCCTTTCCAAATGACTTCCTTTCCTACCAATTCATTTATGACCATTTCTTTTTATATTTCGGCTTCTTGTTCGGTTCCATTTTCTTTTTAGACCCGTTAGATTTATTTTTGTTCTTGTCGAAGTTTACTTTCTTGTATCCCATTATTTCAGTGTTTTAATTGTTTCTACAAATATAAGTAATTAATTGTAATAAACAAAGGTTTTGGTTAATTATTTTTTAATTTTACAATGAGGTCTTGCAGTCATAACAATATTAAGAGTCTGTCCAACTAGTTGAACTAGATTACCGTGCTTATCAAATGATAAAGGAAATATTGTTGGGTCTTGCATTTTCATAGTGTAGTTATTAGTGTCTTACAAATATAAGAAACTTATTTGGTTATTCCTAATTTTTAGTAAACTATTTTATCTTCTTTGGTATATAAAAATGATTGATATTTAAATTCTAATTCGTAAATTAAATGTTCAGTTAGTTCATGAATTTTATCATCAACCTCAATCCATAACTCATGTTGATTTTCTCCACTAACTCCACCGTCATACCATTCCTCACCATCAATATCAGAAATGTCTAATTTTCCAAAGTTTGTAATGTAAATATTATACTCCTTAGAAATCTTACCTAATTCTTCCACAAACCAAGCTGTAGCTTCCTTATAAAAGGCTTCTTTATATAACTTTAACTTTTTTGATAATTCAGTTTCCATAGTGTTTGTGTTAGTGTGATACAAATATAAGCATAATATATTGAACTACCAAATAAAAAGGGGAAAACTTTGCAGCTTTCCCCCATTCATTGACTTTCGAAGGCACTACCCCTCTGAGTCTTTTTTAAACAATTGGGACACTACTCCCGTGGTGTGACTTTCGGCACACCGTGAGGCACTACCCTCGTGCTGGCACTAGAGGCCAACTATACACTATGAATGTATGTCTTTGTTTCTTTCTCAGCTTGTAACCTAGCTAAACAATATTGATTGTATAAATCATCATACATGCCCTTGTTTAGCTTCTCAAGCTTATTGAAAAAGAAATCTAAATCCGTTCCAACTGAGTCACCCGACCTAATCCCACTCTTAATGGAGTTAATCCCTTTGGTTATCTTATCAATACATATCGACTCAGATGATTTTTTTCGTTTCTTGTAATATTTCATAGTTGGTTTATCTTATATAAACAGTTCGAAGGAAGAACAAAAACAAAGCTGCGAATATTAAGAACCCTACAGCATGTCTAATTGACCATAAAAAATCTAAAATTCTATCCTTCATAATATTGGTTTTAAGTGTATGGTAGAAGGATGGATATTACTCTCTTAGAGGATTTCATATCCACCCCATCACCAAAACATCTTTATATCTTTAGTTCATACTAATGAACTCAGTCAATTCTAATTTTATCAAGCCATCAACACCGTTAAGCGTCTTAAGGTTTTTGTTAGCCATGTTAATATCGTCCTTAACCTTAGCTATAGAATGGATACCAGTCAATAACTTTTCTTCAGTCTTGAGTAGGTCAATGAGCAATTCACATGCTTTAATCCATTGTGCTATCATTTCCCCATTCAACAAAAGTAATTGGTCTCCACGCAAATCAATTGTTGTGATTATACGTCTCATCTCCGCTGCATTATCTTGCTTACTCATAGTGTTCGTGTTAGTGTTCTGTAAAGATAAGTATAATATTCTAATTAACCTAATTAATTAACAACTTTTTTTGAAATAATATCTTCGGCTCTGAAAAAACATTGTTTACCACTCTGCCCCATTAATATATCTTTTACCAAATATTCAACAACAACAAAATCATTTGCTTTAAGAATACCCATGAAACCATAAAACCATTTTGTTAAACTCTTTCTAGTGTTACAACCACAATAATATTCTGTATAGTCTCTAACATTAGAAACAATAATATCTGTTATAAGACTTGGATGGGATGAGGTAATATCATAAAAACTATCTTTACTATGCGAGTTAATCATTTCTGTTTGACCCTCAAATGATGTTTGATAAGGTCCCACATTAATTTCCGTAATATTAGATTCTTTCGTTATGGTTTCCTTATGCTCTATTCTATAAATGGTAGTTGACATAGTGTTAGTGTTTTAGTGTTTAACAAATATACAAACAATATTCCATTCCACCAAATATAATAGCATATTTCTTTTTATTAAAAATAATTGCATAATAATTAGGAATATCAATAAATGTTTCTTATCTTTGTATGGTAAGCTGGTTCTGAAATAACGCCCGAAGTATGGTCTCCACCCTACGCGAAACTTTTTTAAAGTATAAGATATAAAAAAAGAGGTAAGCTGACTAACTTACCCCTCTAAAAATATAGAAAATATGAAAAACTATATTATTTATAATTTTTAGTACATTAATTCTGTTAAATCTTGGTAGAACATATATCGTTCGCCCGTCTCTTCGCACTCATCACATTTATGCGTGTGCTCTTGGTCGTCCAATTCTTCTCTTTCCTCTTCACTTAACTCCGTTGGTTCACTTTCATGGTCACAATATTGGCATCTGATTTCCTCAGTATCAAAACCAGCCAATTCAATAGCGTGTTGTAAATCAAAATCGTCAGCGTTGAAATTATTAGACCATTCGCTACGCTCTTGAAAATCCTTAACATGGTTCTGTAAAAATGCAATATCAATCAATCCAATTTCGTTACGCTCAACCATTAATTGAATGGCTTGGTAATGTCTCTCAGCTTCAATGTGACCATTAACATAAATTTCTGTTCCCGTAACGTCATTCATTGCGTGGTGGAAATCGTGGTACAACCAAAATAAATTGTCACCTTCATAACTAAATGAAATAGTTTTATCTTGGTCAAATGCCCAGTTCATGAAAATGATTTGAAAATCTGTATTTGTACAGTTGAAATCTTCACCCTTACAATCTTCGTTGTAGTTGTCTACATCATCAACACCGTATTCGCAACCCTCAGTATCTTCAAAGAATTGTTTAACGTATTCTTGTGGTACAGTTAAATAAGCCATGCCGCTGAAATCTGCTTCAGTATCTGTGAAGTTAACCGAAAGGTTTTTAAATGAAATAGTCATAGTGTAGTGTTTAGTGTCTAACAAAGATACGAAACTATTATTGATATTCCTAATTTAAATGCAACTATTTTTAATTAAAATTAAATGCAAATAAGTTTGGTAGTCTCGAAAATTTGTTGTACCTTTATGATGGTGCCCCTAACTTTTTCATTCTTGAAAACAAAGTCGTAATTCAAAGTTACGAAATTAATTCGAATATTCCTAATTTAACGGACCAAAGTTATTAACAATAAAAAAAGGGAAACTGTTGATAAGTTCCCCTCTAATAATTTGGATATGTCGATTATTGATTAAGCCGCTTTTACTACTTCATCAATTTCAGATACATTGATTATAAAATCATTATTATCAACGTTATCTTTATTTGAACCCTTTGTACCTTTGCCAGTCATCAATTTATATTTCAAACCAACTATAACATTTTTACCGTCTAAAAATCTCAAATCACTTTCATCTCCGTTAATTACTTCGTAACCGTTGTAGCTAGTTGGTAACTCTTCGACTTTCTTAACACCGAAAACCATTGCAACGTTAACACCCTTAGAAAGTAAATCAAAAGATATTTCTTTGTTATCTTCTGAAAGGCTAAAAGTTAAATGATAGTTTGACGGTTGCACCTTCTTAAATCTAAAGTGATTTTTTGTATAGTCGTAAAATTGTGCCGTTGGGTGTAACTCAAAGATATTTTTACCGTCTCTAATTTTAAACTTTTCAAATGTTATATCACTTGTACCATTTAAACGAATGGCAAATTTTGTGCCTTGGTTTTCATGCTTTGCAACAATCATTGAAATTTCAAAATCTAATTGCTTTAAGAATAATTCGCGATTAGCTAAAAAATATTCAGTCTTATTTATTTTACCTTGTTGAACCTTTGGAAAACGAGCAGCACCCGAACCAAATAAACAAGCCTTTGCACAACCCTTTGAAGCGTGACTACAAAGGTTAATACCTTTAGAGTTTTGCGTGTATGGTGCAAGGTACATAATATAAGTGGTGTATCCTTTTTTTTCACCCTTAACGGTTTTAGCGTTATTGGTAGTTAAAAGGTTTTTTGGAATATTGTAATTCATAGTATTAGTGTTTTAGTGTGAAACAAAGATATGAAACTTTTATTGATATTCCTAATTTATATCAATAAAAGTTTCAATTATTTTTAGAGGTCTAACAAACAGTATCTAATTTATTATAGATAGCTTGACAAAATTCTGTTTTATCTTCACTTGTTAACGGTATCCAAATCGTACCACCTTCAACCAGTTTTTGAAGATGTACATTTGAATAGGTCAAAGTGTCTGCCGCTGTGTCAATGATTTGACTAAATTCTGTGCATGGGTCTTCGGTCTCTTCTGACCACTCTAACCACCCGTTTAAATATTCAGTTAAACCAACTTCATTTAATTTCAAACCCTCTTCATTTAATTTGCCCTTTAAGAATATTAAAGCAAATGATTTAATAGAGGTGGCCTTAGTAAATTTTTTGATTCCTACTTTGTCCCCTTGAAAGATTGCAATTCCGTAATTCATAGTATAGTGTTTTTGTTAGTGTCTAACAAAGATAAGCATAATTAATCGAACTACCAAACTTTTAACCAATTATTTTTTTATTTATTTTTATTGCTTTTTATTTTTTTATTCGGATTTTTATTCTTATATTTGTAAGGTCGGTAGGAAACTATAGACGGGCTGAGAAAATATCATTCTCTGGAGAGTAGACTCCGACCTACACGTATATTTTTTAAATGAGCCTGTAAAAAATAAATGGTTTTTAATTAGGAATATCCATTTATTATTCTTACCTTTATATCATACCAATCAAGGTATGGTTCTGGCTCTGAAATAAGGTCGAAAGAATAGACTCCGTAACACCCTATATTTTTATTTATTTAGACTGATTATAAATAACGATTTAATTTGGTGGTTCAATATATTATGCGTATATTTGTAGTATCAGTTCGGTGGAACAGTAGGCTATTGTACACCCTAAATTCTAGGGCTATGATAGCATGGTCAAATTGACCCCACATATTACCACCGTCTGATATTAATACGCTGTCATTAATGGTACGTTAGTACGGTACACCATACAGCGATTAGAATCCCCATACACACTTGTGTCCGTACTTTAGGGAGGCGTAGTATAGCCTATAATATACCGCTTTAAATGGCCTAATAGGCGTAATGGAATCATATTACCCCGTTTTTATAACGGCTACTTAAAAAAAAATTTCTAGAAAAAATTAGACAAGATGTGCGAATGACATAATGTTTTTAGCACTTTTTAATTACTCTCGTTCTCATAATCACACTATTTACCACAAAAACCCACGATTACCCACAATGCCTTAAAAAGCCAATACTTGCTAATAGAGGTACTAAAAGGAGTAATAGACTGGAACGTATAGGAACATGTTATAACGCCCCTTACGGGGCTTTAAAACGGCCATGTACACAAAAGTGTCCTTATATGGGACTATCCAACTTTAATAAGTGGGGTTTTATTTTCCACCTCTTTTAGGCACTCAGCTATAAACTGATTAATAACAACCTCTTCCATGGGATTTACTATGTATTTAAACCCTTCAAATGTCTTACCACCCAACTCATATGTCACACATAAATTCTTCATGTTTTCATACTCATCATTACAGTCATCATGTTTAAACCATATCTGATTATCCACATCTAATGCTAGTGTCATTTTCTCACCAAATTTATTGATAAGACTTACTTCTCTTCTTACATTCATAACTTGTTTCTTTTCTTGTTTAATATACTTGTTTCATTGTGGTAACCTTTTGGGTTATCAACTGGAAGAATTGGGTCTAGCAGAAGGAAGATTTGTCCTTTTACAATCCCATAAATCCAACTCTAATACCACATCCTTTATGTCTTCTTCTAAGTATAATCATTCCTCGTATATTATCTTAATCTATTCTTAGGAGTACTCTAGTTCTTTCTATAATTTGATTAGCCTTATCGGAAGTAATTTCTTGATACTGTCTAACCTCTATCATTCTATCGGAACCATCATAGAAGAATCGTCCATCAACTGTTTCGAATATGGTTGCCAATCTACCATATGTTTCATAGCGATATTCATCAATAACAATGTATGTTTGTTTAACTAACATAATCTTTTTATTGCATAATAGCATAGTGAATTCTTCTCCACTCTGTTATGAATTTCTCTTTTTGTTTATCAGATATCTTCCCTATCTTAATAACTCTTATTCTTCTTCTTCTTAGTAGTATCATAATGAAAGGAAATTTACCCAAAGGGTGATTTGTTTATTCTCTCTTATATATCTTTTAGCTAGATGGAATCTTCGTTTAGAATATGGTGAAGATGGTGGTTTTATCTCCACCCATTTTCCTTCACTTGTATCAGAAGTATTTAGGATATATTTATCACCCATGAAGTGTTTCATTACTATGTGTAAATCTTCTAGAGTACATAGTACGGTGGAGCATTTACTATAGCGTTTTTCATAGTGTTGCTTAAGGTCTTCTACTAGGCCAAGTTCTTCTGTATGTCTTCTTCTAAGTAGTATCATTATTTGTTATGTTTAATAGCGTCTTGTTGCATGTGGACATATGATGCATATATAAGATTTACATTACTTGGGTTTACTATATATGCTTTTCTAGAATCGTATTCGGATACAAGGTACATTGTTTTATTGGTATCGTAGGTAAAGGATTGTTCTAGGAATTTATCTTCTACTGTTCCGAATTTTGTCTTCCCTTTATCGTCAGTGAATTGTATATTCATTATATTGTTATTTGTTGGAATTGTTTTGTTCGTGCTTATCTAGTTCGGCATTAATCTTATTGGCTAATAGGGTGGTTAAGGGGAGTATTATCAATAGTGATATAATCAAGGTATTTAGTGGGAATTGGAATAGGTATATAATTTCCCATACTGATAGTTGTGGGTCTGTCTCAGCCAGAGGGCTTGTAAAGATAATAAAGAGTGACCAAGCCGTTATGGTATACAATATGATATTCATGCCTTTATAGAGCCTATCAGATATCTTTATCATCTCATTAAGATTGGTTGTTATGGTCAATCCGTTCTTATGCAATTTAAATTTCATTGTTCTTATATTTTCTTATAATCCTAATCTGTCAGTTACTCTTGTTTCATCAATGAATGAGAATACCATATCACCTTGTAATCGGTTTAGTATGTATACTTCGGCTTGGCTAAAAGCATTTCTTAGTTTAGGGTCTTCGTTTGTTAATTTAATCCATAGTCCACCACCAC
>CAJYBF010000005.1 GCA_913064935.1 uncultured Mollicutes bacterium | reverse complement strand
CATAGGCGAACAGCTTTTATAAAAATAGAGTGAGGTGTAATATGCATATATATGTTGTGCAAAAAGATGACACACTAGAGTATATTGCTGCTAGATTTAGATTAGATCCAGACGCAATAGCTAAGAAGAACGAATTGACAAACAAAGATCAACTAGTTGTTGGGCAAACGATTATGATTCCAATGGCAGGATTTTACCATTTCATTGAAGAAGGAGAAAGTCTCTATAAGCTTAGTAATGTCTACAATATACCATTGTTTGAACTTTTTTCCTTAAATGAGTTGTCTAGCAAAGATTCTCTACCTCTAGGATATCTCGTATATATACCTAGAAGAGGTAAGAATATTATAGAAACAAGTGCTTATAATGATATAAGTATTGACAAAAAAGACTCAGCTGAAATTATTCAAAATATTGGTGATAATCTAACAAATGTTCCAATTTTCAGTTATCAAGTTAAACGCGATGGATCTCTTTCAGAGTTGAATGACAATCCATCAATCATTTCTGCACTGAGTATGGAAGTAGCTCCTTTGTTAGTATTAACTAATATAGAAGATAATCAATTCAGTCAAGAACTCGCAACAACGATTTTGAATGATGAGGCTTTACAGGATAAATTACTAGATGAGGCTTTAAGAATCATGAAGGAAAAAGGTTACTTTGGCCTTGATATAGATTTCGAATATTTAGGTGCTATTAACAAGGAATCATACGTTACGTTTCTCGAGAAAGCGAAACGAAAACTAAAAGAAAGTAATCCGAACTATAGTCTTTCGGTTGCATTACCTCCTAAGACGTCAAAAAACCAAAAAGGTGTCTTATATGAAGGACATGATTATGAGGCGATAGGAGAAGTAGTTGATAAGGTATTACTGATGACATATGAGTGGGGCTGGAGTGGTGGTCCACCAATGGCAGTATCTCCATTAAATAAAGTTAAAGAAGTAATGGAATATGCTTTAGAAACTATTCCCAAAGAGAAAATACTAATGGGAGTACCTTTGTATGGATACGATTGGACATTGCCATATGAAAAAGGTGGTAAGTGGGCCAAAGCAATCGATCAAACTAAGGCATACGAACTAGCATATGAGTACGGTGCAAATATAGAATATGATGAAGTTGCACAGAGTCCTCATTTTATGTATGTGGACGAGGAGAAGAATGAGCATGAAGTGTGGTTCGAGGATGCAAGGAGCTACCAAGCGAAGTTTGAATATATTAACCAAATAGACATCGCAGGGATGTATAATTGGGTATTGGGGTTTAAATCGCCTCAGAATTGGTTAGTTTTACAGGAGTATTTTATACCGATTAAATTGTTTTAAAGGTCTATTAAGTAGTAAGAGAAAAAAAAAGTTATGATAGTTGTACGTTTTCGATTTCTGGCGCTTTATAGCCTATAATCTCATTTTTAGGTGGCAGATAAAGTGGAAGAACTTGCCAAAATTGAGGTTTACAGGATTAGTTTCACCAGTTCGAAGAATTGTGCTAAAGAGATGATTTTCGATGAAATTATTAGCGAAAAGTGTAAAATTGCTTTTATTGTTGTTACTTCCTGTGATATAATAAGTTGCTATACTTAATTAAGTACTTTCAAGGAGGTAACTATATGAAGAAAATATTATTGGCATTTATCATGGTTACAATGGTGCTAGCAGTAGCACCGAATCTACAAGCTAAAAATGAAGTAATCGAATCAACTCAACTAGAACAAGATTACGAGAAAGCTTTGAAGATTGCGGATAGAGCAAATGCAACTATTGAAAAACTAGTTTATAAAGCTCAATTAGCTGCTGAGAAACATCCCGTGTATACACAGGCTATTATTGATATGGTAGTAGAAAAAACAAATGCCGTTTCTGCTAGAGCTGTTGATAAAATTGATAAACTTGGTTTAACAGCCATATGTGAGTTTGAGACGTATACTATAGGGGATCAGGAAGTTGAAATAGATCCATTGCGCGTTTTTGGTTGGTAAGGATCTTATAATATAATGAAAAATAGCGGACTATTCATTGTTGAGAGCGGATCTTACAAAGACAAATTCACATTATCTTCAAATGAATTGAAATTATTAGCTTCAGCAGATGGTGTAGAGATTATGACTCAAACCATTAGTGAAGGGGTAATTTTTGATGTTGCTCCATCATCAGATGATGAATCATCTATGATGGAATTCTTTTATTTGCTTGAAGGGGAAATAGAGTATATACGCAGTGACAACGAAAGAGTTGAGATGAACGTTGGTGACTGTTTTTATGCTCATAATTTGAATGAGTGTTGTGTTTTTAATCCAATAACAGACATTAAAATATTATACGTAGCAACGCAACCGATTTTCCACGAATTAGGAGAGTCGATGAGAGAACTACACAAATTGAATTACGAGTTGCAATTTAAAGATCAATACACTCAAGGTCATAGTGAAAGAGTAAGAGAATTATCTCTGAATCTAGCAGTTGAAATGGGGCTTAATCGTGATGTTATTGCTAATGTTGCTTTGGCGGGCTTATTTCATGATGTTGGAAAGATAGAGATACCAAGCCGTATTTTGAAGAAAAGTAGTCGTTTGGATGACGAAGAGTACGAAATAGTCAAGAGACACTCAATGACTAGCTCCGAATTAGTTAAGAATATTAATTATATGGATATTTCTCATATAGTAGCGCAACATCATGAACGTTTTGATGGAAGTGGATACCCTACGGGAATGGTTGGAAAGAACATCTGTATGGAATCACGAATTATAGCAGTAGCAGATACTTATGATGCGATGATGACTGATAGGCCTTATCGAAGTAAAATTGAAAAGGTTAAAGTTATTACTGAAATAAATGAACTGTCTGGTACAAAATATGATCCGAAAGTTGTAGATGCGTTTAATAGATTGCTTATTCGCGACAAATTATAAATTTAATGAAGGAACTCACATTGTTGAGTTCTTTTTTTGTGTAGGCACTCTCGCTAGGTCAATATGTGATATAATCTTTATATGATTGACGTGAAAATTAGTGTAAGAAAAATAGTTGAGTTTCTCTATAGCGGCGGGCATTTATCCAATGAATACTTTCAAAATAAAGATATGTTGGAAGGTATAAGAACTCATCAATATTGGCAAAAGAAATATGGACTTCTAGATAGAAAAGAAGTCTCTGTTTTTTATGAACACTATGTAGGCGATTGCTCATACAAAATTTCTGGAAGAGCTGATGGTGTATTAGGTGAAACAAAGGAAGTTATTGAGGAAATTAAATCCACAAAGCGTCCTTTAAATGAATTAACTATTTCTTCTAGACCAGAGCACTTGGCTCAAGCAAAAATGTATGCGTATATATATATGAAAAATAATGATTTGAAGAGTATTCGAGTTAGACTTACTTATATTAACACTATTGATTATTCATTCAAAAGTTTTGATAAGAAATATAATGAAACTCAATTAAATAAATTTTTTGTAGAAACGCTAGATAAGTACGATAAATGGTATAGGAATTTAAGAACACACTTTGTTAATTTTATTGATAATTTGCAAGAGATAAAAATTCCGTTCACTGAATATAGAGACGGACAGCGCGATTTAATGGCTGCTTGCTATCAAACTGTTAAAAAAAAGGATATATTATATGTTATGTCTCCAACCGGTGTAGGGAAAACAATGGCAACCTTGTTCTCTACATTGAAAACTATATCAAATGAAAAACAAAAAATATTTTACTTGACTGCGAAGAACGCCGGAAAAACAGTTGTTATGGACGCAGTTAAGACCTTGGTAGCGGATGGATTTATAGGAAAAACAATCGAGATTACTAGCAAAGACTCGATGTGCTTTTTAGATGAAAAAGATTGCACTCCAGATGCATGTAAATATGCAAAAGGATTTTTTAATAGATTGAAAACTGCAACAGAAGATATGTATTCGAGTGAAACGATTTTCAGTAGAGAAAAAATAATCGCATACGCTAAGAAACATACCATTTGTCCTTTCGAGTATTCATTATATCTATCTTATTTTGCTAATGTAGTCGTTTGCGATTACAATTATGTGTTTTGTCCAAAGTCCCATTTAAAAAGATATTTTGAAGAGAAGGAATATGAACCCATTTTACTGGTAGATGAGGCTCATAATATGGTTTCACGAAGTAAGAGTATGTTTTCAGCGGATATTAAGAAAACTTCAATTGTAAGAATTAAAGGATTAGTTAAAAAACTTAAACCGACTATCAAAACCGAGTTGAAGATGTTAACTGATGCCTTCAGTGATTTTAAGGAATCAGAACTTGATTTCAAAGAGAATTTAGATATATCGTTTGTAGATGCTTTCGAGCGATTGTTTTACAAATTGAACAAAGTTTTGACAGATAATTCAGATTTCCACGGAAGAGAAGAAACGTTAGATATCTATTTTGAGATGAATGATTTTAGTAGAATACTAGAATACTACAATGATTCTTATCGTATGATGATTGAAAAATATGACAACGAGGTGAAAGTGTCACTTATTTGCTTAGATGCAAGTAAGTTTATTTTAAACACTGTAAAAGAATACACATATGGATCTGTCTTTTTTAGTGCTACATTAGCACCACTACCCTATTACAAACAACTAATAACTCAGGGCGAGGGAAAACATATTGTTCTAAGTTCCACTTTTCCCCAAGATAATTTAGATGTTATAGTACACAGAGGAATCTCAACGAAGTATAAGAACCGTGCAAACTCAATAGAGAAAATAGTAGAGCTTATTAAAACGATGATTACGAGAAAAGAAGGAAAGTATATCGTTTTCTTTCCATCCTATAGTTATCTAGAGAAAGTCAATTCTAACCTTGATGTAGATGTTCGAAAAGTAGTTCAAACTAGAAATATGTCAATTAAAGACAGAAGTGGATTTCTTGAAAGTTTCGAGAACTCAGAATCGGTCTTAGGAATGTTTGTGATGGGAGGTATCTTTGCTGAAGGGATAGATTATGTTGGGAAGATGCTTGATGGAGTAATTATTATTGGAGTAGGATTACCGATGTATGGGGATTTTAACAATCTACTTAAATCATACTTTGATGAGAAATTTGGGAATGGCTTTGATTATGCTTATACATATCCTGGAATAAACAAAGTTATTCAAGCAGTTGGTAGAGTAATTAGGACTGAAAAGGACAAAGGGATAGCGGTACTTGTTGATGATAGGTTCTCAAATAGAAAATACATTAATCTTTTTCCAAATGAGTGGAGTCACTATAAGATATCAAATAACACTCAAATTATCGGTGAGAAAATCCGAGAGTTTTGGAGTGGAAAAGATGAAGATTGATAAATCAATAAAAGAAAAGATAGATGGATTTAGCGTGGCAACTCTAGAATTTTCAGTGAAAGTTGAGAAGAACAAGTACTTGGATCAATTAATTGATAAAACAGAGAACGAGATTAGTAATAAATATACTATCGAAGACGTTATCAAAATTCCTAACATCCTAAAAGCTAGAAACGCATATAAAGCGTTCGGCAAAGACCCTAGTAGATATAGATTAGCTGTTGAATCGCTTTACAGAAGATTATCCAAGGGTAATAAACTTTACCGAATAAACAACTTGGTTGACCTTGGCAACATATTGTCAATTAAATCAGTGAAGTCTATTGCTGTTCTTGATAAAGATAAGATTAGTGGTGATATTCTAGTAAGATTAGGAACATCTAGCGATGACTACGAAGGGATTGGAAGAGGACGTATTAATATAGAAAAAATTCCACTATATGAAGACGATATAGGACCTTTTGGATCGACGACAAGTGACACCGAGAGAACAATGATTACGAAGTCGACTAAAAATGTTCTAATCCTGATCATTTCATTTAATGGAGATACTGAGTTTGAGCAAGATATTGAAACCGCAAAGAAACTATATAAGGATTACTGCAATATCAAGGATTTTAAAGTTGAAGTTTTCAAATAAATGCACAAAAAAAAGTGCATTATTTGCACTTATTTTTCTATTAGATTGTATTTTCTTGAACCAAGACCGATTTTCTCAGAATGTTCAAGAGTTTTCTCCCCGTTAAGTATATAGTTCCATAATTTAGAATCTGGAGCTGTATCTTTCTCGGCTATTACAAGATCTAGACATGCTCTGTCTAGTGCTACTGGGTCAGTACTTGCAATAATTCCTATTTCTTTAATTACAGGTTCCATTGCTATACCAATACAGTCACAATTATCAGTTACATCAGATACGAAAGTGATGTAAACATTTTCTTTTCCTTTTTGAGCTGCTAAGGCATATTCTGCAACTTTTTCCAAGAAGTTTGGATTGTTACCCCAATCAACCCCTATAGTATTTTCAGGGCAATTAGATATACAAGCAGCACACCCAATACATTTTTTTGGATCAATCACTGCGTACTCATCAATACTTATAGCTGAAGGAGGACAGTTTGCCTCACAAACTCCACAGGCAGTGCAATTTGATGTATTTATCTTTGGTATACTTAATGAATGCATTGCTAGTTTACCTCTTCTAGCAGCAAATCCCATAGCTAGTTGTTTTAGTGCTCCACCAAATCCAGCTAGACCGTGACCCTTAAAGTGGCTACAAACTATGATTTGATTGACTTTATCACATTCTTTTCCTATAATAGCAGTTTTGAAAAATTCCTGGTTGATTTCTATTTCAACAATGTCGTCTCCTAATTCACCATCAGCAATGATTATTGGGACACGGGTGAAATTATGTTCTTTTGCAGTTTTAATATGTCTTTCTTTTGTAGTTCTTGATCCAACATATAGAACATTAGTCTCTATGAAGGAAGTAGTAAGATTGTTTTCCTCCAAAAGATCAATTATTCCATCATAAGAATCTGGTTTTATGTACGTGATATTTCCTTTTTCGCCGAAATGTACTTTGATAGGTACTTCATTTTTTAATACAATATTTTCCTTATCTAGAACTTCAACAAGTAAATCTCTTGCGATTTGAGATTTATCACTGGAGCAAGATAGTTTTTTAAAATATACGTTTTTCACTTTTAAATCACCTCTTTATATATTATAGTGCATATAACATAATTAATAAAGATTATTATTTTTCTTTTCAACACCTTTCTACGTAATTTTTGTAGTTTCTTCCTTAATATCTTAGATATAGGGGGAAATGATATGAGAAGACAATATCCGATTTTAGAATTGAGGAATGAAGAATCTATAGTAACAACCAAGATACCATTAACTAGTGACTTTAGTGATCACCTAGTTATTTGCTTTTTTAAAGACATAATTGAAGAATTGTACAAAAATAAGATGGTAAAGATAGTCAGGACGTACAAGAGTGAATTTGTGGAGCATCCGCTATATAACTTAAAATTTAATGGAATGAATGTTTCCTTATTGTACTCACCATCTGGTGCATCTATGGCGGCTGGCGTACTTGAAGAAGCTATCGCTGGAGGGGTCAAGTACATTGTGGCATTAGGGTCTTGTGGAGTTCTTGATGATATTGGTAAAGCAAGGGTGTTCATCCCTCAAACCGCTTTTAGGGATGAAGGAACTAGTTATCATTATGTGGATGAAGAAGAAGAACTGGCTTTTGATAAAAGAAATCTAAGAGGCATACGCGAGTGTTTTAGCGAATCAAATCTGGATTATACAGTTGTGAAAACATGGTCTACAGATGGTTTGTTTAGATTACCTCAAACTAAGGTTAAAAACATAATAAGAAGTGGATGCCAGATAATTGATATGGAGTGTTCTGCACTATTAGCTGTTTCAAAATATCATAATGTTAAGTTTGGACAATTTTTCTATAGTGATTATAATTCAAGATTTCTTATAGATGATTCTGAAGAGTTGAAGGAAAGAAAATTAATCAAGAATGAGTTGATTTGGATTGCAGTAGAGGCTTGCTTAATGATGTAAAACACTTTTATCTTCTACGTCAATATGGTAATATGATTGTGGTGATTATATGAATTTATTGATGGAGTTACACAAAACTAGAAAATATATTGCGATTAATTTAATCGCATTTTTACTGTTTATGACTATATATATAATCTTGGACATAAATAGTAATGGGTCTTATTCGATTATGCTTAGTAAATTCGGATGGATTACAGTTACTGCACATATCTTAGTTAATATTGTGATTTCGTTTTTGTCAGCAGTAGTTATTACTTGGAGTTATATATCAATGTCCATAAATAACAGAGATGTTGCTGCTACCAATATTCCTTTCATAGGTGTCATTGTGGGATTTCTAACTTTTGGGTGTACACCTTGTGTTGTAGCGTTACTTAGTATCTTTGGTATAACATTTGCACCACTTATTTTACCTAATGGTAATCTTGTTTGGAAACTACTAGTTTTAGCATTGGTCATAATAAGTGCAATTTTCACAGTTAGAAGTGTAAACAAGGGATGTAATATTGAAAAGAATTAATATCTAATTTATTGCAATTTGTTTAAATGATGATATAATAGTTTTGCTAGAAAAATTTGGTCCCGTAGCCAAGCGGCTAAGGCATTTGACTGCAACTCAATGATCACCGGTTCAAATCCGGTCGGGACCTCCATTACTACCATACATCTGTGATCTTTTTATGATTTATTCAAGAAGAATTATAGAGTAAATAAAAGCCACTAGGATTGAATCCTAAGTGGCTTTCTTGATACTTACGCATATATATCCTAAATAATCTTTATAAGCAATTCAGGATAGTTAGTTATAATTCCATCGCAGCCGAGTTCGATTAGTCTTTTCATCTCGTCTTCATCATTAATAGTCCAATAATGAACGGCCATATTTTGTGAATGAGCTGAATTCACAACTCTCTTATTATCGAGTTGTAGCTTGTTAATCACAGGTAAACCAAACGAAGTTGGAATTTGTAGACCTGAATATCCCTTTGGTTGGTAGAACAAGTTAGTGAATGAGTATGTCTTTATTATAAAATCTTGAGCTTCAGGTTGTGAAGTTGATAAATAAAGATTTGGATAAGTATTAGTAATATATTCACTGATATCTCCGAAAGCAACTGCTACTAGAACATGATTGCTCAAATCATATCTATCAATAAGTTTATAAAGTTCATCTACAGTTTCAGTGCGCCAAGCATCTGCATCTGCTTTTACTTCTATGTTATATAGAACATTATCTTTAAAGGTTTCAAATACTTCTTCCAAAGTAGTCAAGTAAATCTTTTCCGCAATCCATTCTTCCTTAGTTAACTCTTTGTAAATATAGTTATCTTCAGCATCTTTGTAGTTATATCCAAAGTTGCAATTTTCATAAAGCCATTCGTAAGTCTCGTCCCAAATCACCGTATCACAATTACTCTTGCTTCTAATATTTCCTGTCTTGTTTTCTCCGTGTCTTAAAACAAGGACTTTGTCTTTGGTCATTTGTAAATCCATTTCCAATACATCAACACCTATTTCAAAGCTATGCTCAAAAGCGCGCATTGTATTCCCTGGATTAACACCTGCTCCCCCTGCATGAGCCATAACTAGTGGGATTCCATTGTTTTGTTCCTTCAACCAGACGTTTGTATTGTCAAATTGAGATTTTGGAACTATGTTAATAATAAAAAATGCTACTACAATAATCATCAAGATTACAAATAACCTTCCGAGTGTTTTCATATTTACTCCCCCATTGTATAAATAATATGCTTAATGTAATAATTATAACATAAGAACAATTGTAGTTTAAATTGTTTTTTTCTTGCGTAATATTTAAAAATGTATATAATAGGTTAGTGTACGAACTTAAATAGGAGATGATGAAATGTATTATGCAATTATAGGTTTAATAGTTATCGTTCTAATCATTATTAAAATGTCGAATAAGTCTAGCTCATCGGTGAAACATCTAAATTCTGATGAATTTAAAAGCAATATGTCAGAAGGAACTATTTTGGATGTAAGAACAAAAAGAGAATATAAAACAGGTCATTTAAATAACTCTATTTGTATCCCAACTAATGTTCTTTCAGATAATCTGAACAAGCTTGATTTAAGTAAACCCGTTTTTGTTTATTGTGCTTCAGGAGCAAGATCAAGTAGCGTCGCGGGTTATTTGCTTAAAAATGGTTACGAAGTATATAATTTAAGAGGCGGAATCAATCGCTGGACTGGAAAAGTCACAAAGAAATAATTCTTCTTAGAAGAATTTTTTTTATGCTATAATCTTAGTACGACTGCATTAAAGGAGGGTTTTATGGATTATAAATTTAACCAATACAACAACGAAGCTCTATCTCAACTTCGAAAGGGAGCATTTCTAATTACTAAAAATGATGAAAAAGTAAATGCAATGACAATTGGTTGGGGAAATATCTCAGTTGTTTGGAACAAGAATGTATTTATGGTTTATGTTAGATATTCAAGAGAAACTTACAATATGATAGAAAAGTCTAATGAGTTTACCTTAAGTTTTCCTATTAATGTTGATTTAAAAAAAGAACTATCTTATTGTGGAAGACACTCGTACAGAGACAATGATAAAATAAAGGATTTAAATCTTACCTTGGTGCCAGGTAAACTAATTAGTACTCCAATAATAGAACAATGTGACTTGCACTTTGAATGCAAAGTAATATATAAACAAGCAATAGAACCTGGATTGATTCCAGACGAAGCACATAGGAAGTTCTATAAAGGTAATAATGATTATCACGTATGCTATTACGGAGAGATAGTTGCTAAATACGGAAGTATAGTAGAATAAACGGTTAACAAAGAACGGGAGATGACTCGTTCTTTTAAAATGCATTTCAAGAAATAAAATGATAAAATCTTGTCGATGTTTATGATATAATTTAATGTGAAAGTTGGTGCTTACAATGAAGATGCAAGAATTACTTGAAATGATAAATATTGAAGAAAAGCAATATTTTGAAAATGGAAAAATAGATGAAATATTGGTAGATATTAAAAACAACAAATGGATTTTCGTTTTTGATTTTGAAAAAGTTCTGCCAATAGAAGTATATATAGATTTTCTTCTAAAGATGGAGGAAAAGTTTTCAAGTTACAATTTTATTGAAGTTGAGATTAATTACAAAAATAGAAATGTGCCAACAGACTATTTAGATGATTACTATTCTTATGCTTACCTTGAAACTTTAGATGATTTTCCGAGAATCGCTGTGCTTGATAACTTTGAAGCTATTATTGATAACCAGGTTTCTTTCAAAGTATCATGCGTGGAAGATAAAAAAATAGTTGAAGATAAAATTGATCTTATTAAAAATAGATTGAAAATTTATGGAGTTAAAATCACTTTTAACATTGAATTATCTAATGGTGGTGTAACAACCAAAGATCTTATGGATGAAGCTCATGTTAATCTTGAGAAAAAACTTGAAACTGACTTGAATGGCGGTAATGGTAACAGACAAAAATCTCTTGGAGGAGCAATAAAAGGTAAGGCTATGGAGATAGAAGATATACCTATGACAGATGAGGAAGTCTCTCAATATGCAAGAGACTTGTTAGTTGTTGAGGGGTATGTTTTTAAAACTAATATAAGAAAACTTAGAAGAGGTTCTACATTAATAGAAGGGTACATAACCAACTTCAAGGATTCAATAAAGATTAAGAAAATTATTCGAGATCGCGATGACAAGTTGATCAATCAACATGTTGAAATAGTTAAAGAAGGTAACTGGGTTAAATGCTCTGGGTACATTAACTTTGATAAGTACGCAAAAGACGTAGTTTTCGATTTTACTAATATTTCTACAATTGATAAGAAAAGGGATATTGAAGTTATAGATAAAGCAACAGAGAAAAGAGTAGAACTTCATGCCCATACGAAAATGAGTTCTATGGATGGAATAGCAGGAGTTAAGGACTATGTAAAGAAAGCTGTAAAATGGGGACATAGAGCTATAGCTATTACTGATCATAATACAGTTCAAAGTTTTCCTGATTTCAATTATGCAACCAAAGGCGAAGATATTTTACCTATTTATGGAGTGGAACTTAATTACATTGACGATTTAGATACTGTTATAGTAAGAAACGAAGCAGAAGTAAGATTAAAAGACGATGATGTTACTTATGTGGTGTTTGATCTTGAGACTACTGGTTTTAGCGTTAATCATGATGAAATTATAGAAATTGGTGCAATAAAGATAGAGAATGGAAACAGAACTCAATTTCATAGACTAATAAAAGCAAAGAGAACTTTGAGTGAATTCACTAAAAACTTCACTGGTATTACTGATGAGGAATTGGCAGAAAAAGGTGTGGAGCTAAAAGTAGCTATGACTGAATTCCATGAATTCATTAGAGGAAGTATATTAGTAGCTCATAATGCTGATTTTGATATGTCTCATATTTATGAACAGTTTAGAGAGTTAAGAATCTATACTGGTGATTATCCCACTATAGATACTCTACAATTAGCTAGAGTTCTATATAGAGATACTTTGAGAGCATTCAATCTTAAAGCAGTCAGCAAACATTTAAAAGTTACACTTTCAAAGCATCATAGAGCCATGAATGATACTGAAGCGACTACAGATATATTTATGATAATGATGGACGTAGTATTTAACAAAGGAATTCTTTATCATCACGAACTTAATAACCTAATTACTGATGACATAATTCATAAGTTGAATATTCCAAAACATATCACTTTACTTGCTAAAAACAGAGTGGGGCTAAAGAATATGTACAAGATAATTTCTGATGCTTCAACTAACAGATTTCATAGAGGTGCCCGATCAGTTCGCTCGTTTATTGAAAAGCACCGTGATGGGTTACTAATAGGATCTTCTTGTGCTAAAGGCGAGGTTTTTGAATCCGCTTTAAACAAGGATATTGAAACTCTTAGAAATAGAGTAGAGCTTTATGACTACTTAGAGGTTCAACCTCCTAGTGTTTATGCACATCTTTATGAAGATCTTGAAAATGGTGAGGAATTAATAAAAGACGCAATTTCAAGAATCATAAAAGTAGGAGAGGAATTACATATTCCGGTTGTTGCGACTGGGGATGTACATCATATTTATCCTAATCAAGTTGATTTTCGTAAAATATATTTAAGAACACCAATGGTAGGTGGAGGTCTTCACCCACTTAATAGAGTGAATAACGTTCCTTCAATGCATCTACGCACGACTGATCAAATGTTAGCAGAATTTAAATATTTAGGAGAAAAAGCTAAGGAAATTGTTGTAACTAATTCTAATCTCATTGTCGATCAGATTGAATCGTTTGATTTATTTCCTAAAGAACTATTCATACCTAAAGATGATTTCTTCCAAGATAAAGGTATAGAAAGTCTTAATCAAAAAGTTGAAGAAATGGTTTGGACAAGTGCGAAGCGAAAATATGGTGTCAATGTTCCAAAGATCGTCAAAGATCGAATCGAGTTAGAGTTAACACCAATTTTAAATAGAGGATTTAGTAATGTATATTATATTTCACATTTATTAGTGAAGAAGTCATTAGAAAATGGATACTTAGTAGGTTCTCGTGGATCCGTAGGATCTTCGCTTGTAGCGACGCTTATGGATATTACTGAAGTTAATCCATTACCGCCTCATTATGTATGTCCTAAGTGCCAATTCTCTATATTTAAGACTATGGATGAGAACGTAGATCCTAGAACTGCTCAATATCAAGATGATTTAAGAAATGTAGAATCTGGATTTGATTTATCAATAGCCAATTGTCCAGTTTGTGGTACAAGATTTAATATGGATGGACACGATATTCCTTTCGCCACATTCTTAGGATTTAAAGGAGATAAAGTCCCGGCTCTAGACTTAAACTTCTCAGGGGATTATCAATCTAAAGCACATCAAGACATTAGAGAGATGTTCGGTGAGGATCATTCTTTTAGAGCTGGAACTATTTCTACGATACAAGAAAAAACAGCATATGGTTATGTTAAAGGATATGGAAATGACCTTGGAATTAAAATGAGAGATGCTGAAGTCCAAAGGTTGGTTTCAGAGATTCATGGAGTTAGAAGATCAACTGGTCAACATCCAGGTGGAATAGTAGTTGTGCCACATGATATAGACATTAATGATATTACTCCTATTCAATACCCTGCTGATGATACATCAAGTTCTTGGAGAACTACTCATTTTGATTATCATTCATTTGAGAGTAATTTATTTAAAATAGATGTATTAGGACATGATAATCCTACAGTTATTAAACAATTAATGGATTATGTAGCATTAAATCCAAGTGAATTCCCGTTTGATAATGTATATGATATTCCTATGGTTGATAAAAGAGTAATAAGTTTGTTTAGTAGTACTGAAGAACTAAGAATTCAAAGCGATATTATGAGTGATGTTGGTACTTATGGTCTTCCTGAGTTAGGAACAAACTTTGTAAGACAGATGCTTAGTGATACCAACCTTAAAAACTTCTCAGAAGTAGTGAAAATTTAAGGACTATCA
>CAJYBF010000004.1 GCA_913064935.1 uncultured Mollicutes bacterium | reverse complement strand
TCTGTACGTTGCTGGACATTCTGCGCAGCCTGCGGGTTTTGGCTCTATTCCTGATGCTCTTGGGTGGGCGGTGGTTACCATGCCCACCATTGGTTACGGCGATGTTGTACCGCATACAGTCGCTGGGCGTATTTGCGCTGGCATTATTGGGATTGTAAGTGTCGGCATGGTCGCCCTGCCAGCCGGTATTCTGGCCTCTGGCTTTAATGAAGCTTTACATAATCGGCGCAAAAAATATGAAGACGTTGTCGATAGTGTTCTTGAAGAGGGTGTCATTGATGCAGATGAACATGAACTGCTCAGAACCATGCAAGAAGAACTTGGCATCAGCCCCCATGAGGCGGCGACCATGCTTAAAGCAGGGTATAGAAAAATAGCTTCCGGGACAGAAATCTGCAGGGAATGCGGTAAGACGGTGTTACGCCCTCACCCAACAGAGCCTGACAACAACAAGCCTAAGCACCGGGTTTCCAAATTCGGTTAGGCCACTGCGCGTATTTGGACGGGTTCTTTTTTCTGCATGGCGGCATGCCGCGGCCTTGCAATCTCCAGGCCGCCTGCACGAAACGCGCGGCCTAATTCACCCGCAACGGCAAGCACTGTTCCGTGACATGTGACCGGCAATAGCCACATCGCTATCGCATTTGCATGTGTCCGGTGATTATGAAGAACAGCCCCGATGAGTGCCAGCAACGCCCGTTCGTCAGCTGTGGCCCCCTTGCTTCCAGGGTGCATCAGATAAAACGTTCGGCGTGAGTGCAAACCCAGAACATGCGCCAACAGTTTGATCGCCTTGGCGCTTCGCTCTGCATGAGGCCTTCCCACTTCCCGGGCAATCAAGCCACTAAGATAGGTATAATTATCAGGACTTTGTGACCATAGTCGGAAACAATCCAAAAGCAGTGCCTCAGGACGGCAGAACCGCGTCTCAGACGAAACTTCAGGTCGAACATATGCCCGTTGCTTAACAATCATGCGTGATCTCCTTGCTTGAATATCAAACAGGAATAGCACATCTTTTTTTAATACGAACGGTACTGGTTTTTTAGTTTTGGAATATTCTCCAGGGTTGATAGAAAATGCATTAAAGAATGATTTTGTAAACGCCTCTTGAGATTGGAATCCGTATTTGAATGCGATGTCAATTATCCTAACATTGTTATCACGCAACTCTTTTTCTGCTTGAGATAATCTTCTAAGCATTATATATCTTCGAAGTGTACTGTTTGTGTAGTGGCTAAACTTCCTAGACGTATGGAACTCGCTATATCCAATGTAGTCACTGATTTTCTTTAAGGATATCTCGCTCTCGAGGTTGTTATCAATCCAATTAATAACTTCCTGTATGTTCAATTTCCAGTTCATGCTTTTCCCTCCTACTTAATAGTACTATAAAGAGACTAATTGTTTTTGACTTGAGTTGCTATAGTTATAACATTATTTTTTGGTAAAACAAAACCCTAGCACAGACAAGGCTGTACTAGGGTTAAATTTATATAATTATTCTTAAGTTAAAAACGGTGTAATGAAGTAGAAGATAAATATTATAGATAAGATATATAATATAACATCTAATTCTTTACGTCTTCCAGCAGCTATCATAGTGATAGTATAAACTATGAATCCTACAGCAATACCAGTTGCAATTGAATAAGTCAAAGGCATAAGTATCAATGTTAAGAATGCAGGAATTGCTATTTCTATTCTATCCCATTCAATTTGTTTAAGTTGTGCAGCCATTAATATCCCAACCATTATTAAAGCTGGAGCAGTAACTGCTGAAGTAATAACACTTAGTAGTGGAGCGAAGAACATAAATATTAAGAAGAACAACGCCGTGAATACAGCTGTTAAACCAGTGCGTCCACCTTCTTCTATACCAGCTAGTGATTCAATATATGATGTTGTATTTGAAGTCCCAACAATCGCGCCAACTACAGTTGCAGTTGAATCAGCTAATAACGCTCTTGAACTTCCTACTAATTTACCATCTTCATCTACTAGTCCAGCACTTCTACCAACAGATACTAATGTACCAGCTGTGTCGAAGAAATCTACAAATAATAAAGAGAATACAACTATTAGGAAGTTAGGAATATTAAGTCCACTGAAACCTTCTAGGAATGCTCCAAAATGTGGTGCTTCAGGAACGCCAGCTATACTAGTAGGAGTACCTACTAATCCGAATATTATACCAATTATCGAAGTTGCAACGATCCCTAAGAATATAGAACCTTTAACTTTTCTAACATAAAGAACTATAGTAATCAGTAACCCAACTACTGCAAGTAGTGTTTGACCACTCATAGCACCTAACATCGGGATTACATCAAATACTACGATGTTCCCATCAATAAGACCTGCAGGTGTATCGAAAGCAACAATACCAGCATTCTTTAATCCGATAAATGCGATGAATAAACCAATACCACCACCAACAGCGTATTTCAAGTTATTAGGAATTGCATTGATGACTCTTTCACGGATTCCTGACATTGATAATAATAAGAATACTATCCCTGAACAGAATACGGCAGCTAAACCTTGTTGCCATGAAAATCCTAATGCCCATGGAGCAGCGATTGTAAATGCGAAGAATGCGTTAAGCCCCATACCTGGAGCTAATGCAACCGGGTAATTGGCTAAAAGTCCCATGATCAATGTACCAACTATCGCAGCTATTGCAGTTGCTGTAAATACAGCTCCCCAACTCATTCCTGTAGTTGATAACATCTCAGCGTTTACAAATAAAATATAAGCCATTGCTAAGAATGTTGTTAATCCAGCGATGAACTCAGTTTTAACATTTGAACCTCTTTCCTGAAGTTTAAAAAACTTGTTTAAGAATTCCATACATCTTCCCCTTTTTTGATTAATCAATTTCGCGGTTTCTAATTGATTAACTTCACCTAAATTTTACCAATAAATATTGCTAATTGCAAGTTGTTTGATACTCGAAGTTACTTTGCATAAATGCATACATTTGTGTATAATTGTTATATAAATGCTTGTTATTAAGTGTTATTAACAATATATAAATAAAGGAGAGTGCGTTATGTTAATTATTAATACTCAAACAAAAAAGCCTATGGAAGGAAGACAGGTACAAGTATTTGTAAATGACTTACTACTTGATACTGTTAACATAAATGTAATTAAGAAGTATAAATTAGATCCTGGAACATATAAAGTACATATAAAGATAGAATATTTTCAGTCTCAACCAAAGATAATTGAAATAACAGATAAACTAGAAAAGTTTTCGTTTGGAATATCATTTCAAAGGAAGATATTATTTGTGACTCTATTTACCTTATTAGGGGTAATAGGGGATTACTTTCTAAGACAAAATTTTGGTGCTACAGCAGGTAATGTGTACATTGTTTCATTCTTTTTAGTACTATTTTACTTTAATCATAGATTTACTAGGTATAAAACGCTTAGATTAGTAAGAGTCGACAATTAATTATTAGGAAAGGGAGTTTTTTGATGAGTAATTTGTTAATAAAGGGTGGATATATTGTTACTATGAATGACAAAAGAGAGGAATTCATTGGTGATATATTTATTGAAAATAACAAAATCGTAGCCATTAGCAAAAATATTGATTGTGAATGTGAGAAAATCATTGACGCTAGTGGCAAGATTGTTATCCCAGGACTTATTCAACCACATATTCATTTAACTCAAACACTTTTTAGAGGACAAGGCGATGATATGGAACTTATGCCTTGGTTAAGAGAAAGAATTTGGCCATTAGAAGGTTCGCATACAGCAGAATCTAATTTTGTATCTGCAAAACTAGGAATTGCTGAACTGATTAAGGGCGGAACTACTTCTATAATTGATATGGCTACTGTTAACCATACTGAGAAGATAATGGAAGCTATAGAGGAAACAGGATATCGAGCAGTAGTAGGAAAATGTATGATGGACTACGGAGATGCTGATGAGCGCTTGATGGAAGATACTCGTTCTTCAATTGATGAAAGTGTAAGATTACTAGAAAAATGGAATGGTGCTGCTGAAGGCAGAATCACTTATGCATTTGCTCCTAGGTTTGTGGTTTCCTGTACTGAGCAACTATTATTAGAAGTGAAGAAACTTGCTGATAAATACGATGTAATGATACATACTCATGCTAGTGAAAATCAAGGTGAGTGTGAAATAGTAGAAAGTAGACACGGAAAACGTAATATTGATTATTTACACTCAATAGGTTTAACTGGAGAGAAATTAGTATTAGCACATTGTATATGGTTAAGCGATAATGAAATGCAAATAGTTGCTGAAACTGGAACTAAAGTAGTTCATTGTCCTAGTTCGAAGTTAAAATTAGCTTCGGGAATTGCTAAAATTTCTGAACTACTTGAGTTAGGTGCTAATGTGTCAATTGGAGCAGATGGTGCTCCTTGCACTAATAATTTGGATATGTTTACTGAAATGAGAACTGCATCTGTGATTCAAAAAGCCAGAATGCTATCTCCAACGATTCTACCAGCGAAAAGCATATTTGAAATGGCTACGCTTGGTGGAGCTAAAGCGATGAGTAAGGAAAATGAGTTAGGGAGTATTGAAGAAGGAAAGTTAGCTGATATTGTAATAGTTGATAACAATAAAATTCATTCTTCACCAACAACTGATGTAGATGTCATTGCTAATTTGGTTTATAGTGTTAGAGCTAGCGACGTGGAAACAGTGGTTATCGATGGAAAAATAGTTATGCTTAATAAAGAATTGCTTACGATTGATGAGAAACAATTACTTGTGGACTGTAACAGACTAATAAAAGAACAAATCATAAATTCGGGGATAAGTAAATGATGAACATAAATAAAGCGCATAAAGTAAAGACCATACAACAATGCTTAAATATAATAAGCAATTGTGACTCTCAGATTATAGCTGGAGGGACAGACCTTGTTATAAAGATGAGCGACGAGTCAATTCCATGTACAAGCTTAGTGGATATATCTAGTGTTGAAGAACTATCGTTTATTGAAGTTAAGAATAATGTCGTTGAGATCGGTGCGACAACGACTTTTGCTGAGATAATAAACTACAAGAGATTTCCGATGTCGATGAAGGGGTTCGAAGAAGCAATGAAATCCATTGGTTCTCCGCAAATAAGAAATGTTGCTACGCTAGGTGGAAACATTTGTAATGGATCTCCTGCAGCTGACTCAGTACCTGTTTTGATTGTTTTAGATGCAAAGCTTAAAATCATATCATTAACTGGTGAGAGAATTGTAGATATAGATAAATTTTTCCTTGGAAAAGGCAAGGTTGACTTATTGAGCGATGAATTGCTCAAGTCAATCTCTTTTCAAATGCCTGTTTCAAGTTACCAACTTAATTTTTATAAGTATAGTTTAAGGGAGTCTTTGGCGATAACTTTAGGTAGTCTAGCCGCCCTTATAAAAGTAGAGGACAATATTGTAAAAGATATTAAAATAGGACCTGGGGGATTTAGCGAGTTTTGTGTAAAAGAAAAAGAAATGGAATCTAGATTCATTGATAAACAACTTAACTCAGAAAATATTGAGGACTTAATAGAGTATGCTAACGAATTGGTAAACGAGAGGATTCAAGAATTTGATCATGAGTTCCAAGCTATGAAGAATATAACTCTAGACACAGCTATAAGGAAAGTTATTAAGGATGGTGGTAAGTATGAAAATTAAAGTATCTATAAATGGAAAGTCATATAGTAAGGAAGTAGAGGGGCACACACGCCTTGTTGATTTCTTGCGTGATGACTTAGAATTGACTGGAACGAAGGAAGGATGTTCAGAGGGTGAATGCGGTGCATGCACTGTTTTGCTTGATGGGAATCCCGTTAACTCTTGCCTGATTTTAGCAGTTCAAGTAGATGGAAGAACTATAGAAACAATAGAAAATATAGACGAGGATTTACAGACCATTCAAAAGATTTTTCTAGAAGAAGGAGCTCCGCAATGCGGATACTGCATGCCTGGCATGGTACTAAGTGCGAAGGGACTATTACTAAAGAACACTAACCCAACAAGAAAAGACGTAAAAGAGGCTATATCTGGTAATCTGTGTAGATGCACTGGGTATACAATTATTGAGGATTCAATAATTAAGTCGGCAAAAAAACTAAGAGGTAATCATGAGTAATCTTAATTTTGTAGGTAAAAGTGAAACAAGAATTGAAGGGTTAGCAAAATTAAATGGTAAGGCTATATATCCTCAAGATGTGAAAATAGAAGGGATGCTTCATGCTGTAACGGTAAGAAGTTCTGTTTCACACGCGAATTTCACAATAAAAGATAAACAAGCTAAAAAGATAAAGGGTGTTAAAGTATTAACTCATAAAGATGTTAGTGGTAAAAATGAACATGGTGTCTTGTTTAAAGACCATCAAGTTTTTGCTTCTAAGAAAGTTAGAAGAATTGGAGACCCGATAGCTTTAGTTGTTGCTGAATCTATCTCAAAGGCTAAAGAAGCTGCTAGTAAAATAGAGATTATTTACAATGAATTGCCCGCTGTATTCTCTCCGATTTATGGAATGGAAGATAGCTCCCCAAGAATTCATGATGAAAAAAGTAATGTCATTACTAGCCTTAAAATGGAAAAAGGTAAGATTGATTTCTCAAAATGTGATTATGTAGTTGAAAACTTGTATGAAACGCCAATGGTTGATCATGCATTTTTACAACCTGAATGTTCTGTTGCTTATATGAATAATAAGAAGTTAGTGGTTATTACAAGTACTCAGTATCCACACTGGGATCGTTATGAGATTTCGAATGCTTTAGGCATTCAAGAAAAAGAAGTTCAAGTGATTAATGCAACAATTGGTGGCGCATTTGGTGGTAGAGAAGATATTACTTCTCAGATACATGCAGCTCTTGCTGCGTACATCCTTAAGAAACCAGTTAGAATACTTTATGGGCGAGAGGAATCTTTTCTTGCACATTCAAAAAGACATCCAATGATTATTAAAACTAAATTAGGAGCATTAAAGAACGGTAAAATCATCGCAATGCAAAACGATATAATTGCTGATTCAGGTGCATATGCATCATGGGCACCTAACGTACTAAGAAAAGCAATGGTCCATTCAACTGGACCCTACGAAATAGAGAATGTTAACGTAACTGCTAAGTCAGTTTACACCAACAATCCATTTACTGGGGCTATGAGGGGATTTGGCGCTACTCAAGTTGCTGTAGCATATGAACAAATCATAGAACAATTAGCTGTAAAGATGGAGTTGAATTCTTTTGAGATAAGAGAAAAGAACATACTAAGAGTAGGTTCTAAAACAGGAACTTCTCAATTAATACACGCTAGTGCACCTTTAGGCAAATGCTTAGAACTAGTTAAGAAAAATATGGCGATCATTAGACAAAAACCTGTAAGTGAAACTGCATTGACGGGTTATGGAATAGCTTTATCATTTTATGGTACTGGATATGGGAATGGATTCCCAGATGTTTCTAATAACTTAGCTAAACTAAATAAAGATGGTGGAATAGAGATATTCTCTGGATTTACTGAGGTTGGGCAAGGAGCTAAAACTGTTATGGCTCAAATTGCTGGGGAAGTGTTTAATACTTCTAGTAAAAATATTGTGGTGCATTGTGAAGACACTGACAATACACCTGATACTGGAACAGCTGCAGCGAGTAGACAAACATACAATACTGGTAATGCTGTTATGAAGTCATGCAAGAAATTAAGATCACTAATCTTTAAGCATGCTGCAAATGACTTAGGGTTGAACAATGATATTGGATTAAATATTGAAGATGGTGTTATATATTTGAAAACACTTCCTTCGAAAAGAATATCGCTTAAGGAAATTGTCACAAATCATAATGAATTAATATGTGAAGCATCCTTCACTGCTCAAACAACCGAACTGGACGAATTTGGACAAGGTGCACCTTATTGGCCTTACGGGTTTAACGCTATAGGTGTTAAGGTTGAAATTGATCCTGAGTCTGGTAAAACAAGTGTAGTTGATGGTGTGTTTGCTCAAGACGTTGGAAAAGCAATAAATCCTAGATTTATTGGAGGACAAATGGACGGCGGATTTTCTATGGGGTTAGGTTATGCCCTTTATGAGGACTTGGGATTAAGAGAAGGTGTTATGGAAAATAAGAAATTCTCTAGTTACATCTTACCGACTGCTAAGGACATACCGAATCTTAAAAAAATAATTGTTGAAGATCCAGAGGAAACTGGACCATATGGTGCAAAAGGTATAGGAGAAATTGTAACTATTCCTGTGGCACCAGCGATTCTGAACGCAATATATGATGCATCCAAAATCCGTTTTACTAAATTACCTGTTACACCGATAGAGTTCATGAAGGAGTTTAAGAATAATGATTAAAAGATTAATAGATACAGCAGCGATGAGAAGAACTGCAGACTTAGTAATTAAAAATGCCAAAATCGTAAATGTTTTCTCACATGAAGTTTTAGAGGGTGATTTAGCAATAGATAATGGTAAATTTATAGGGATTGGTAATTATAAAGGTGTAAAGGAAATAGATGCTGATGGTAAATACGTTGTTCCTGGACTTATTGACGGTCACGTTCATATTGAATCATCATCCTCAACACCACTAGAATTTGCTAGAGCAGTTCTTCCAAGAGGAACAACTACTATAGTATCTGATCCACATGAGATAGCGAATGTATTAGGGCTAGATGGAATTAAATATATGCTTGAAGCAAGCAAGGATTTACCTCTTGAATGTTACTTTTTACTACCATCTTGTGTGCCTGCAACTCCGTTTGAGACATCTGGAGCTGTTCTTGATAGTGAAAAATTAAGTGAACTGATTGATCATGAAAGAATACTTGGTCTTGGTGAGTTAATGAATTACCCTGGTGTTATAGCTGCAGATGATGAAATAATCAAAAAAATAGAATTGGCTAAATCTAGAGGGAAATTAATCGATGGACATGGACCTGTTATCAAAAATGAGGAACTTAACGCATATTCGATAGTTGGGATAAGAAGCGATCACGAGTGTACAAATAGCACTGAGATGTTAAATCAAGTACGCGCTGGTATGTATATAGCCGTTAGGGAAGGGTCTGCATGTAAAGACCTATTAAACTTAATAAAAGGTGTTACTCCTAATAACGAAAGAAGAATGATCTTTTGCTCTGACGATAAGCATCCGATTGATATTGTAAATGTTGGACATATAGATAACAATATTAGATTAGCAATCCAAGCAGGAGTAGATCCAATCACAGCAATTAGAATGGCAACTTTAAACGCTGCTGAGTGTTTTAATTTAAGAGATATTGGGGCTATAGCTCCTGGATACAAAGCTAACTTTATCTTCGTCGATGACTTAAAGAAATTCAACGTATTAGAAACTTATGTTGAGGGAAAAAAAGTTTGTGATGATTGGCATAAAGACGTAGTTATTAGTGAAGAAACTAAATCCATTGTAAAAAGCACTGTAAAAATTGGGTTAGTTACTGAAGAGGATTTTAGAATTCCGTTGAATAATAATAAAGTAAATGTTATTAAAGTTGTTCCGGGCTCTGTTGTTACTGAAAAGTCAATTAGAACAGTAGACGTTGTGGATGGATTTTTCAAGCATGACTCTTTAGTAGATGTAGTGCCTTTATATGTAGTAGAAAGACATTTCGGAACAGGTAATATAGGTAGAGGCTTTATAGAAAATTATAAAATTAAAAATGGCGCTATCGCAATGACGATATCGCATGATTCGCATAATATTTGCATAGTTAGTGATAATACAAAAGATGCGTATATGGCTTTGAAAGAAATAGAAAAAATTGGTGGAGGTATCGTGTTAGTTCACGAAGGAAATGTTATTGGATCTGTACCTTTACCAATCGCAGGATTAATGTCTGATGAATCGATGGAAGTAGTTTCAAAAGAATTAAGTCAGTTATATGATTTATCATACGATGTACTAAAAGTTAATCCTGAAATCAAATCACTAATGGCGTTATCATTTATGGCTTTGCCTGTCATACCTGATTTGAAATTAACGGATTTAGGATTATTTGATGTAATAAAGTTCAAACATATTGATTTAGAAGCAGAGTAAAGGGAGCAATTTGCTCCCTTTTTACTAGAAATCCATTTTATCGAAATTATTACTTAATAAATCTATTGTTAGTAATTGTTTATTTAATCTATCTTTATTTAGGTATAGTTTAAGAGTTTCTGAAACCATTATATTCGCTATCACAGCAGGTGTGAATGACGGGTTCCCTAATTCGCTTTCTATTCCAGCTTGATCGGTCAAGTAAATTTTTTTCAGTAAATCTTCACCTGGCATGATATTTGCGACTTGTCCAAACCATCCACCGATTGCCCCATGTACCATGGGAATATTTAGTTCCTTACAGTATTCTTCAATTAAGAGTTTGGTTTTAACGTTATCTACCGCATCTATAACAATGTCGTGATTCAAAATAATTTTTTTCCCGAATTTCTCATCGAATCGTAGAGTGATTGAGTTAACCGCAACATCAGAGTTCACACGCTCAATTCTAGTTCGTGCACTTTGTGATTTTGAGCTCATCAAGTTCGTCTCAGTAGCTAATAGTTGTCTATTTAAATTTGTTTGGTCAAAAACATCATCATCCACTACTGTGAGAGTCTCGAATCCTAATCTCGCTAATCCTTCAATTACGAAACCGCCAAGGCCACCACAACCGATGATAGCTATTTTACCTTTGTTGACTTTGATCATTTCATCTTCGGACAACATATTCATGTTTTTTAGGTATCTTTTTCTCATAAGTTATAGCCTTCCTAAGTATTATAATGATATCTTACTTGGTATAATAACGCAATCAACTATCTAGCACATTCACTCGCTTCACCAACGAGTATTTTTAAACCATGATCTAAAGCAGATAATACAAAACCAAGCGATTCCTTTACTGCTTTAGGACTACCAGGCATATTTATTATTAGAGTGAACTTTCTAATTCCAGAAATACCTCTAGAAAGCACCGCTTTTTTTGTTATTTTTAAAGATTCTGCGCGCATAAGTTCTGAAAAGCCAGGAACCTGTTTTTCAATAACTTGTTTAGTGGCTTCTGGAGTCACGTCTCTTTTTGCAAAACCAGTTCCACCTGTTGTTAAAATTAGGTCGACGAAATTATCATCAGACCATTTTGACATAACACTAGATAAAGCTTCAATATCATCGGGCACAATAACTTTTTCTAATACGTGATAACCATTATCAGTCATAATGTCACGTATAATCTCCCCAGATGTATCAACTCTAGCGCCAGTAGAACCCTTATCACTAGCAACAATTATTCCTACTCTATACATAATTACCTCCACTTACCTTAATTTTACTCTATTTTCTCTATTTTGTTTTTATTTAATGTGGTAAAATTAATTAATAATTCCGAGTTGTATTTTCTAAGGGTATCTATGAATTTACAACCGATGGGTTTAATTAGAAATGATTGAGCCTCCCATGTTTGGAAAGGAAGTGAAAATCATTTGTCCTTTTTGGTGCGATTTTTTTCTTAATGTGAAAAGATGAGGAAGATATTAGTTTTACTAGTTATGTTATTAGCTGGGTGTCAAAACAGTAATGAATTGAAAATTGCTACTACAACATCACTTGATAACAGTGGTTTGCTTGAGTATTTAATGCCTCATTTCGAAGAAGCATCTGGAATTAAGGTAAGTATTATCGCGGTTGGGACTGGAGCTGCGTTAGAACTGGGAAGAAGTAAAGACGTTGATATTTTGCTAGTTCATGCTAAAAATCAAGAAATAGAGTTCGTTGATGAAGGATACGGAGATAAGCGTCAGGACATAATGTATAATGATTTTATATTTGTTGGTCCCAGTACTATAGGAAAAGATAATCTAAACGATGTGCTAATCTATATAAAAGACAATCTAGTCTTTTATTCTAGAGGAGATAATTCAGGAACTCATATGAAGGAAATGTCCTTATGGGATTCAATAGATTATGAACCATCTGGATCTTGGTACAAGGAAAGTGGTCAAGGAATGGGAAATACCCTAAATATGGCTAGTTTGGATTCAGGATATACGTTTACTGATAGAGGAACTTATCTATCAATGAAGGATAGCTTGGATCTAATAATCGCTTATGAAGATACTATGAGCTTGCTAAACCAGTATGGTGTAATTAAGGTTAATGATGCAACTCATTCTGATAATGCAGAAGAATTTTATCAGTGGATTACATCTAATACTGCTAAAGAATTAATAATTAATTATGTTAAATACGATGAACAATTATTTTATGTAGATTAGTAACTTGAATGGGTGAATCAAATGGATTTAGTTCAAATTGTACTCTTATCATTATTAGTTTCAGGAAGTGCGACTATTATAGCTTCATTAATTGGAGTTCCTTTAGGGATCCTTTTAAGCATTACTGAGTTTTATGGAAAGAAATTATTAATGAGGATAATCTTCACACTTATGAGTTTGCCACCTGTTGTTTTAGGTTTGGTGGTGCTGATATTGATTTCAAGACAAGGGCCCCTTGGATCTTTGGACTTGCTTTTCTCAGTTGAAGCAATTATTATTGCTCAAACGCTTCTAATACTACCAATCATCATTGGAAATATATTTACATCAAGTGAAGAACTTAGTGTTAAGTTAATTGAAACATCTAAAACACTTGGTGGAAAGAAAATAGATTTTATAAAACTCATATTTAAGGAAACAAAACCATTTATAATTACTGCAGTAATATTAGGTTTCTCAAGAGCTATTTCAGAAGTCGGCGCAGCTATTTTAGTTGGTGGAAACATTAAAGGATCAACAAGAGTCATGACAAGTTATATAGCCTTAAGCACAAGTATGGGGAACCGTGAGAGTTCTTTGATTATGGGTGCAGTATTATTAGTTATTGCCTTTTTGGTAAACTCCTTACTAGAGAGGTATAGATATGAGAATAAATAATTTAAAAGTTAATTATCCAAATAGAGTTATCGAATTTAAGGATTATGAATTTAAACATGGAGTGACAGTAGTATCTGGGAGAAATGGAACAGGTAAGACAACTCTTTTCAAAGCATTAGCTGGTTTAATGAAATTTGAAGGAACTATCACAAATGGAAAAACAGTGACCTATGTGGCTCAAGAGCCTATCTTATTTAATAGAAGTTCAATGGAGAATATATTATATTCTAGTAGAATTAAAAAATCACTTATTAATGAAACTAGAATAATGGATTTATCTATCAAGTTCAGTGTGGATATGTTACTGAGTAAAAATGCAACAAAACTATCAAGTGGTGAGAAAATAAAAATATCAATTATTAGGGGTATTATGTATAATCCCGAGATATTACTACTGGATGAACCAACTACTCACATGGATTTAGAATCAATTGATGAATTAATCAAAGTTATAAAATCGTTAAAAAAGGAAATGGATATATATATAATTTCTCATAATAAGTCTTTTATTGATGAAGTTGTTGAACATGAGTATTCATTAGGTGAATGAAATGTTTAAAGTAAAAACTGTTGTTGAAGTAAATAAATTAATAAGGGACAATTTTTATAAGATGAAGATCAATTCTACTTTCATAAGTAGTTACGATTCTTATGGATACATACTTAGTGAAGATATCGTTTCACTAGAAGAAGTTCCACACTTCAATAGAAGTACTGTAGATGGTTATGCAGTCTCAAGTAAAATAACTAAACTAGCGTCCCCAAGCATTCCTGTTATTCTTAGTAATTTAGGTGAAGTTTTAATGGGAGAGGAAAGTAAGTATTCGATTAATGAATTAGAGACTGTTTATGTTCCAACTGGTGGTCATTTACCAAGTGGAGCAGATAGTGTTGTAATGATAGAAAATACGGATCAATTAGGATCTGAGATAATAATAAATAGTCCCACGAGCAAATGGGAAAATGTACTTTTAAAAGGATTTGACATTCCGTTTTTATCAGATAAAAACAAAGAAGTACTTTCTATGTATCAACCAAAACCAAATGAAATTTCTTTTGATATTAGAAATGCTGTAATTTTATACTTAAAATCTTTATAGGTAAATATCAGGATTTCAATCTTTTATTTCATTTCATTATTTTTTATTTAAAATAATTCTAAATAAACTTTTTTAAATTAAAAAGAGATGCTACTTTTGCGGCATTATTTAAAACTATTTATAATTAATCTAAATAAAAATGAAAAAAATTATATTTTTAGCAATCGTAAGTTTATCAATCGGATTAACAGCACAAGTAAAACAAGATAGCATAACATCAGACCCTCAAAAACAGGTAAATGCTGCTCAAAGAATTTTAACTTCTAATTTAAATCAAAAGGGATTAACTATTGGAGGTTATGCAGAAGCACATTACAATAGTGCTTCAGGGAAAAACGCAATCTTAGATGTACACAGAGTTGTAATATTGCTTGGTTATAAATTTAATGAAAGAACTCAATTTATAACAGAATTAGAATTTGAACACGTTAAAGAAGTATATGTAGAACAAGCTTTTTTACAGTATTCTTTAACTGATAACATTAATTTAAGAGCTGGTTTAATGTTGGTTCCGATGGGAATTGTAAATGAATATCACGAACCAACCACATTTAACGG
>CAJYBF010000003.1 GCA_913064935.1 uncultured Mollicutes bacterium | reverse complement strand
ATATTACGATGAAGAAAGTATGTCAACCAAACTTATTTGAATGATACCGATAGTATATCTTTATCATTACCAGATTTTTAATTAATTTATACACTTATGTCCAACGTTTGGAGTTCAGTTCACAAACAGTAAATTGTTTATTATTTAAAATGTGATCTCTATATTGTCAACTTCAATGATGATAGTACCAAATGGACTTAGTGTGAGTGTGTTCTCCACTATAGTTACATTGTGATTATATATAACGCTAAGTATAGAATCATTCATATTAACTTCTTGATCTAACATACTAATACTATTAATAACTAAATAATATTTGTCTTCGTAAGATCTTATATAAGAAACTAATTTTCTGTTCTCTTTTTCAACAGGTAATAAAGTCCCATACTTAAAGACTTCATCATTTTTCAACTCTATTAAATCCTTATAATGATTCAACATAGAATCCTCATTCAGTAATTGCTCACTTGGGTTTAATAACTCTAAATTATCATTAGAAACAGATGATACCCCTCCTGTATGCCCTTCAGCTTGATAATCATTGTCCCAAATCATTGGTTGTCGTATGTGCTCGTGTGGACCATAACCAGTCATACCAAGTTCCTCTCCATAGTAAATCCATGATGTTCCTGGTAAGGTAAATAGTATATTTGCTGCTACTTTAGCCTTAGCTAAGTCATCACCAAGCCTAGACAGGACTCTTGTCTGATCATGATTACTTAAGAAAATACTATCAACAAAATCACTTCTAGCTTCCATTAATTCTTCTCTAGTTGAAATCAGGTTTTGAACAAGACCAATATCACTTCCATTGTTAAGTGTGTTAGCAATATCCTCAGCTAATTCAAAGTTAAATGATGTGTCTGTTCCAGCAAAATATTTAGCTACAACTGAAGCATCTGACCACACTTCAGCTAATACAATAGCATTTTCATTTATTGACTTAACTCTATAATTAAACTCTCTTAAGAAAGTTATATTCTCATTAATTGTAGCGGTTCCTCTAGGATATTCGTTAATATCGAAGTAATGTTTCGCCGCATCAAGTCTAAAGCCATCAACCCCTTGTTGAGTCCAATACTCAGCGATTTCAAATAGTTCTTCTCTCACCAATGGATTATCCAAATTCAAATCTGGCATTTGATCCCAAAAAGACCCGTAATAATATAAATCGCCTTCTCTATGCCATCCGTCATAAGAAGGATAACTGGTCTTGTTCTTTAAATCGGCCCATCTATAATACTCTCTATATTCACTCGTTTCATCTTGACTAGCTATAAACCACGGGTGCATTGAAGATGTGTGGTTTAAAACCAAATCCATTAAAACTTTTATTCCTAACTCCTCAGTTTCAAGTAACAGATTGTTATAGTCTTCGTTTGTTCCAAACATTGGATCTATTTTCTTATAATCTATTACATCATATTTATGATAACTGTTTGATTCTGTAACTGGAGTAATCCATAAGCATTGGACACCTAAGTCGACTAAATAATCAAGGTTTTCTCTAATGCCATTTATGTCACCGTACCCATCATCATTAGAATCAGCAAAGGATATTGGGAATATTTCATAACAAGTACCCAAGTCTTGTAAGTCATTACTTGTTGGCATAACCTCATATTCATCATGATCCAAATAAGATAAAGGCTCTATATATGTTTCTTCAATTGGATTATCAATTTCTTTTTCATTACAGCCTACTAGCATTAAAGCTAGTAGTACATATATTATTCTTTTCATTCCTATTTCTCCTCAAACACTTTTCTTCAATCTAATTTCCCTTATATTCTCAACAATATTATATCACTCTTTATTATTCTCATAAATAGATAAATAAAACGCTGTAAATTTTACAGCGTTTTTGATTTATTTATCGAATATTTCTTTATTAAGTGTAAATACCCATGCATGATCATCTTGTCTAGTAACAACCAAAGTAGAATCTACAAATGGATAAATATCCTCAACCTTTTGAGGCGGTGTAGAAAGAATTACTTGAAGTCCTAAATTACTTAAGAATTTCATCATTGCTTCAGTTCTCATACTATCAATCTTATCGAACGCTTCATCAAACAATACTAATCCCATTGAATCAGAATTAACTCTATTTGACTGATAGATTTTGATGAAAGTTGAAGCCATCGCTACGTAATAAGGAATTTGAGTTTCTCCCCCACTTTTTTCTCTTGAGATTTCAGATAGTAAACTTTCACTTTCATCTCCATGAACTATCTTAATGTCATAATCCATATAAGTTCTGTAATCTACAATCTCATCTAAGAATTTATCATTACCATCTTCTCTTACAATATAGTCAGTAAGTTTTTTCAATGTTTTTCCATGTTTTTTCAAGAATGCTTTTGAGAAACCTTCTTCATTATTATCATAATTTACACTATCCATTAACATATTGTAATAGTCAGTATACTTATTATTAGGCTTTATAGAGAATTGGTACTCATCTCTACCAAACTTTATACCATCTAAGGATTGATTTAACTCTAGGAAATGCTGATTCGCTTCCAGTAACCTCTCATGGAGTCTGGATATGAAGTGTTCTTGTAATTCTCCCTCAGATCTATGCTTAGACTCATGTACTTTCTCTTCGTAAGAGACTAAGTGCGACGTTCTAAGCCTTTTTTGCTCCTCGAAAAACAATTCCATACCTTCGATACCTTCTAAAGATTCAAAGTTGTGTTTATTTGTATACATTCTTTGTAAAACTACAAGATCATTAATTTTAGACTGATATGCTCTTTCTTGAGTTTTCAATTTCAATTCTAATGACTTAAGGAAATATTTATCCTGCTTATTTTCAGAAATAACTTTTTCAAATTCTTTCTTAGCGTTAGTCATTAAGACTGATATTTCAAGTTCGTAGTCTTCTAATTTGCTCTTCTCCTCAAGTAGTTGAGTTGTTACTTCCTCATCAGAACTTATGTCATTAAGTTTATGATTAATAAGTGAGATTTCGTCAGTTAAACTTTCAAGTTTGGTTTGAGCAATGTCATATTCTGATTCAAGTTTCTTTATAATATCTTTTTTATCTGCTACAGTACTTGCTTCTAAATTTGAAATAGTATCTTCTAACTCACTAAGAGTATTGATCTTACTAAAAGTTTCAATCTTTACATCTATTCTGTCTTTAATATAACTTAAACTACGTAGGTCTAGATATTCTAGCAAGTCTTCGTATTTACTAATAATTTCGTTATGGTTTTTCAAGATAATTCTTTGTTTATCTAGTAAGTCGTATGATTGTTTTAGTTGAACCACGTGAGCGTCACTACCAATGTACAGACGTTGATAGTTTCTTCTATTTAGTTCACTAACTGCATAGCCTTGATAGATTATACAATCAGGTGTTACTGCTTGATTATGAGTTGGTAAATCCTCAACCTTTTCACATTTAATTAGGTTATTAAGTCGATAATTTATATAGTACTTAGCATAACTATAATCACTATGTACTTCACTTGATAACCCTCTTATATTTTCCTCTTTATATTTCAATAATTTCTCTGCGTTCACTAAAGAGACAGGGAACGATCTATAGTCTTTTCTTATTTCTTTATAAATCTTTAAAGACTCATTAAAGAATTCAGGATTAACAAAGATATTAAACCTTCCTCTTCCTAAATAACCCTCAATAGCATTTTGCCATCTTTTATCTTTAATCTCCAACACTTCACACAATATTACTGGTGTAGTATCGTACCCTCTTCTTTCCTTAAGTATTTTCTTTAATTTATTTCTAAATTCAAGAACATCTTTAGGAATAAGAACTTTTTTTTCATTTAACGTTTTAATGTCTTGATACAAATCAGTTAACGCTTCTTCAACAATTTCCTTCTTAACTGTTTCTAATATTCTTTTCTCAGAGACAACAGTTTTAGTTCTTACTAAGAAAGAATAATAGTTGGAAACCGCTTTTATAAATTCATTTGTATTAAATAACGTCAATTCAACATTTTCAAATTTCAAGAGCTTGTTAATAGATTTATCTTTATAGTCTTGTTCCAATAATCCTTTTGCTCTTATAAATTCTTCTTTTATAACATCATCGATTTTAGTATTCAAGTTCTTAAATCCATCTATCTTATTTGCTAACTCTTCCTTGTCACTATTAAGTCTGTTTAGCATTTTATAATCATCATCAACTAGCAAAGATAAATGAACATCATCTCTTTTACTAATAATTGAATTAAGTTCTGTTTTTAAAACTCTTCTTTCCTCGCCAAGAACATCTAACCTTGAGTCAAAGTTATTTCTGTCATTAGCATTTTTACTTATTTTGTTTGATAATTCCTCTACTTGAGATTTCATATAGATGTATAATGAGATCTTGAACTTTTCCTCTATTGAAATAACGTTTTTATGAGTTTCTTCAATAGAACCTAGTTCGTCTAATTTTTCATTAACATCTTCTAAAATATTCAAAAACTCTTTATAGGTTTTAATATTTCCTACTAAGTATTCTATATCCAAGTCTTTCTCTTCAAGAATATATGAGTAGATAAAATCCTTAACATTATTAATTGGTTTAAAAGCTAATGCTTTAGGTAACAAATCAAAGAAGTTGTAGTCTGTGATATTAAACCTGAAAGCAATGTTTTTTCTAGCTGATACCAAAGTAGTAGCCAATTTATTCCGAATATTTTGTTTCTTGATAAATTTTTTGAATTCCTTAATGTTAAATGGAATGTTCTCGTCACTCATAAATAATTCATCTGTTATTTTAAAATCACTTAAATCATAAAATACTGAGTTAGGCGATGAAATAGTATCTACTGAGTCCAGCACTACACCTATAATAAATGATTCATTTGTTATATCATCTAGAAACTCTAAAGCGATATGACAAGTTACATCACCTTCACGAAGGTATTGCTGTGTTGATCTACCTAATTTACCTCTAACGTAAGCATTAACAGTTCTTTTGGTCTTGTCGTTAGCAGCGATGTTAAATTTTTGCTTCCCCGGAGAAATCGCATACTGAATAGCATCCAATATGGTAGATTTTCCTGATCCATTTTCTCCAGTTATCAAAGTATTTCCAGCTATGTCAATTGTTTCATTGATGTAGTAATGCCAGTTAATTAACTTAATCTTCTTTAGTTTCTTCAACAGCATCACCTCCATCAGTCGCACCAAAGCTGTGCAATTTTTTATAAACATCGAAAACGTTACTCGTCTCTACCGCAAGTAAGATAGAAGGTAAGATATATATCGAGTCGTTTGTACTTAATGATTGTAAACTTTCTATTTCCAATAGATTAAATCTTCTGAATAAAGATAAAATCTCTATAATAGCAGTCTTAGTCAGTATTCTACTTTCTAAACCTATAATCGCATACATCTCATGAATGTCAGATACCTTAATCTCCACATGATCGTCAATATTTACTTCATCACTGTTTTGTTCATAAAGTAATCTTATGATTAACAAAGTGATTGTTTCATTAAGTTTCAAATTAAGTCTATTTCTATTTGATGTATTTTTTAAACTAACAACACCTAGACCAGTATTAATATCTAACTCCCAGTCGATAAAAGCAAAGTAATCTGTAAATAGTTCGACGTTCTTAGACACGAAGTAATACATATTAGCATTATCAGGTTTTGATTTAACTAAAAAATTAACCGCTAGCAATTTATTAGCTGCATCAGAAAATTGTTTTTTATCAGTTATTGATAAATTATCGTAATTTAGTTGCCACATTATGCATTCCTCCTAACTATAAAGCGTCTGAATTTAACGTTGTTAACAGTTATAATTTCATCCAAATACTCGATTTTATATTCATCACTCTTGGTCGCATAAATAATCATATATATAAGCGATATGAAATCGTTTATGGTCTCAAGATGGATATCCTCAATTGAGATCGATTTTTTTCTTCCCATTAGTTCTTTTACATGTTCGTTTATTGACTTGATAGTGTGTCCTGAAGCACTCATTTTCTCAAGTAACTCCATGTCGTCAATATCAATCTTCGTAACATCTAAGGCTAATCTTGATTGTTTAAATGTGGTTCTAGTTTTTCTTGGTTTGTAAAGAGAGTCATTGTCAATATAATTAGCAGAGTATAGAGTAAACAACTCATCGAAGTCTGATGATAGATTATAATCATCTTCCTTATTGATGTCCTCAACAAGTCTTTTAAGGATTGACTTGATATGACCTTCCCCATCATCATAATTCTTAATCATAAATTTGGTCTTCTTAAGAATTATATTTGTATACATGTAGTTTTCTTCTTCTATTACTTTTATAATCTCATCCACATTTTGTAGCGAATTAATACAAAAATGTAGCATTTCTTTTACCTTATTAGTAGCTTTTGCTTCTGTTTCAGCGTAATCCCCAGCAACAAGTTCCTTAGAGGCTCCTCCAATAAATTGCTCGCTTCTAAGTTTACTTGATAAGTTAGTGATGATTTTGCTTCTATATTTACTAATATTATCAAGAGTCTTAATCTTATGATAATTCTTATATAGAACCTCTTTAGTATATTCCGTAAAAAAATCTCTAATAGCATCTTCTATGTTTGTAAGGATTTTTACACTATCAGAGTATGATTTAATCTTATAGTTCAATTGCTTAAGTGAATTAAGTAGTAATTTAATATTCTCGGTTATTTGTAAGAGTACCGTGCTCTTTTTTAAGTTTGAGTTATTGTTAAGTAAAGAATAAATGGTATATGCATACCCTTCAATCTCTACTTTTGTTGAATAGCCATATTCAATATGTGTATCATCATTATCGAAAGATATAACACCTTGTGTGTTCTCATAAATATTATCTATGGAATCTATGAAGGGTAAAGCGTAACTTGTAAAGAATACAGTTTTTGAATAATCAGTATTAAGACCTTCTATGATCCATCCACACTCTTTAAGTTTTCTTAAGATAACATTAGCTTTATCCTTGTAATTATTAGTTCTAACATCCTCAATTTCATCAAAATCAATAGCACCTTCTTCTTCCAAGACATCTACTATATCGTCCACGATATCATTTCTAGAATAACTAAATGAGACTTCGTTTCTAGTTCTATCAAAAATCAGCTTAATACACTTGCTATAAACGATTTTGTTTTTAGATGAAAGGAGCGAAAAAAACTTTTCTGGTAATACATCAAAAATATTCATGTAATACTCCCTCCGTCCATAACTTTCTAGTTTTCTATTCTACTATATTATAACATTTTTTGCATATACTTTTCCATAAATTTATTATAATATCTTCATTGATTACTCATTAAATATTACAGAAACCAAAAAAAATGATAGACCAATTAGTCTATCATTTTATAATTATTTAGTAATTAAGCGTTATTCTCAGTAACCCAAGCATCAGCTGCAGCAACTACTGCATCTTGAGCTTCTTCTGGAGTCATATCTCCATCCCAAACAGCTTTATAGAAATCGTTTATAGCGATTGAATAATAAACGTTCATAGCTCTTTGTGAAGAGTTGTTTGGTAAAGTACCAGCTGGTTCCATATGATTGTTTACAAATGCTAAACCAAATTCTGATTTGTTTACATCAGAAACCGTTGGGTAAGCATCTCCATCATCTTGCATTGCAGGTAAATAAGATGAATTAGCAATCATACTAGTAGTTGTTTCTTGAGTGTATAACCATCTTAATACTTCAGAAGCTGCAGATGGACTATCAGTATAACCATTTACAACAAATCCTTTAGTTTTCATTAATGGTGATAAATTTTCACCATCATAAGTAGGCATAGGAGCAAATCTGAAGTCAGAATTAGTTGTTTCCTCAGCTTCCGCTACGTCCATCCAAGTCCCTACTAATGAGAATGGGTAAGCTTCTTCATTTAAGAATGCATCCCATCTCCAACCCATTGCTTGAGCTGATTTTACAGAACCAGTTTCATCAACATTGATTCCTTGTTCAGAGAAAGTTTTAATAAATTCTAATCCTTTTAAGAATTTATCACTGTCAAATCCAGGATCAGATAAATCACCAGATTCGAATAATTGCCAACCATCAGCTGTTAATGAAGAATAACCAGACCATACTTCATCTAATGAAATAGGGAATGCTTCTAAAATTTTATTTCCTTTATACTCTAGGTTTGAAATATCCATTTCGAAAATTTCTTCCCAAGTATCGTAAGCATCTGGTAAATTATCACCATCTGCATCAGTAGTATCTAACCCTAGTTCTACGAACATTGTTTCATTCCAAGAGAATGCCATTCCATCATAGAATGCAGTATTATAAATAGTCCCTTTACCGTTAACAATATCAGTAACGTCAGTGATAGAGTTTTCCTTAACTAAATCAGTGAAGTAATCATGAAGTGCTAAGAATGTTGGTTCATTACCAACTACTTCATTATCAATTACTAACACAACGTCTGGAGCTTCACCTTGTGCATTAAGAACACCTTCAACTCCTGAACTTTCAGAATTGGCAGCACCATAATTTCTGAATACTAATTTTCCAGCTAATGCAGGGAAATCCGCATCCCATTTTTCTACTAAAGCAGCACCCATAGTGTCACTATCAACACCTATTTCGATTACAGCTCCGTCTTCCCATCTGAACGATTCGTCAGTTGAGTTCCAACATGCTTCTGAACCATCAGGTGTTTCGCAGTCCGCGTACCCGCGTGAACAACCTGAGATTACTAATGTAGCTACCATTAGCATTAATATACTAAATACTCTTTTCATTTTTTTTGATTCCTCCCATTTTCCTACGCTACCATAATGAATGCAACGTAAACTTGTATATATTATACATATTTTACTTCATAAAAACAACGTTTCGACTTGATTTTTTATAATTCGACGACGTCGATAACTTTCGCTTTTTTGTCTATTGAATTTACTCGATTAGGATTCATCAGTTTGAAATAAATAAACATCATTCTAAGTGAATAGATTGTCATAAACATAACTGAGGCAATTGGTAAAAAGAACATTCCAATTATTGCCGTTAAAAGAGCTGGCCCTGTCATCGCAAATACAGTAATTCTAAGAGTTCCCGAATACTTGATTTTTCCTTCAGTTCTTCTATAGTTGGATGCAAGAAGCATCCCACCGATAGCTAATGCGTAGATAAGGTTCTGAATAAACTGACCAGCGAATATCAAATAAAAGTCACTTGAGATTCCGCTCGTAATTATTCCATACACTATAGTTTCAGTCATCTCATATGATTTACTTTCGCTTACATTATTTAGCTCTAAGCCATCTAAAAATGTATAGGTACCAGTTATAATCAATTGGTCACTTTCATCTTCAGTATGTGCAATCCTAATCCATTCTTCACTAAACTCAATGTAGTTAGCTTCTTCACTTGTCCCGTTAATAACTAATTCATAATCTCCTACTGTTGTTGGAGGTATTTCCTCACTGCAAACAATTGTATCTTCAAACTCACACGGCAAGTTTAGTGCGTACAACTCATCAAAGGCATCGACTAGCCCTGGAAATCTTTCGATCAGCTCGTCTACTTGAACAGTAACTCGTGCATTGAACATTGGGGCACTTACCAACATTACATTAACAAAAAACACTAATATCAATATTAGAAAAGGTGCTTTTAGCTTGTTAAATATTGCATCATTCTTAAATAATATATTAATCCAATTTCTCATTCTAATTTCTCCCTATAAAATTACATGCTTCTTAGAAGCACGATTTTTTTTTATTATCCTTTATCTGCTCCAGCAGTCAATCCATAAACAACATATTTTTGCATGTACATTTGAACTATGATAATTGGTACTGCAATCACTAAAGCACCTGCCATAAATTTAAGTGGCCTGTAGGTAGCGTTAGTAAGATGGTTGAATCTGAATAACCAGACAGCTAAAGTTTCATTTTGTGGCATCATAATCGACGGTAAGATAAAGTCCATCCATGGAGTCATGAAAGCCGTTACTGCGATGAATCCCATTATCGGAATTGCTAATGGAATAATTATTTTAGTCATAATCTGTAGGTTAGATGCACCATCAATTGAAGCCGCTTCATCTAAAGATTTTGGAATACTTCTCATAAATCCTCTAACAATGAATGTGTTATAAGGAATCGCCCCAGCAACATAAATAAATGTTAATGCTGTAGCGTTATTTATAAGACCAAATTGTCTAAACATCATGAATAAAGCTATCATTCCCATAAATGCTGGAAACATTTGTAGACCCATTAATGTAAGTAATATACCTTTTCTACCTTTAAATTTGTATCTTGAAAAAGCAAACCCTACAAGTGATGACAATACTACAACTAAAATAGTGTTTAGCACCGCAATGTAAAGTGTAGTAGAAAATGCTTTTAAATAATCAGATAAAAACTGATCAGACGAACGTCGATATTCAAATAAATATTTATAGTTATCTAAAGTCCACTCGCTTGGGTTAGGTATTACAGGAACTCCTGATAGTAAGTCTCCAGCAGTAAATGAAGCAGATACCATCCAAGTAATTGGAATTAATACGATTGCAACATTAACCATAAGGATTGAATGTGATAATATCCACAATAAATAGTCCTTAAGTCCATATTTATTTTTTCTAGCAAAAACAACTTGAGTGGAAATAAGTATCGATGCTAACAGCAACGAATAAATTATTTTCAGTGGTAATCCCGCATCTAAAGATAGAAATCTAATAATCAAAACAGGGATTACTATAAATAATGAACAAAATAATGAAGTTGCGATAAATTTTATAATTTTCATTTTTTAATCCTCCCAGAATGATTTGACTTTACTTAGATTATATATTGCGAATACTCCTACGATAACGAATATCAATATAGAATATGTACTTGCCAAGTTATACCGTTGAGGGTCATTAGCAAAGGCAATTTTATAGATCCATGAAATAAGGATATCGGTCTGACCCGGGGTAGCTCCAGTAACCCTCATTGCCAAAGGAACCATATCGATTGGATATCCTGGTGCCCCTTCTGTCAAGAAATAAACGGCTCCCATATTATTGAAATTAAATGTAAACGTCGTTATTATAACAGGAATTGTCGCCCTCAAAACCCAAGGAAATGTAATGTACTTAAACTTTTTATAAGCATTAGCTCCATCAATCTCAGCAGCTTCATATAGAGCAGCAGGAATAGTTCCTAATACTCCAACAATTAACAACATGAAATAGGGTGACCCCAACCAAAGATTTACTAAAATAACCATAACTTTAGCTAATGGTCCATTCATAGTGTCATTGAACCAAAGAATTACCCCACTATGGGTTTGTCCCATCAAACCAATACTAGCAAAGAATGTTTTAGCTTGTTCTAGTAATCCAAATTCTACTAACAATTCATTTGCCAATCCACCGTTAGCGCTAAATATATTTCTAAAGACCATTTGAGTTACTAATGCTGGAATTGCCCAAGGAAGGATCATAAATACTCTCCAAACCTTTTTATATTTTATATACTTACTTTCAACAACCATAGCTTGGAAGAACCCTACCAAATATACGGTAATCGAAGACATAAGTGCAAACAACAAAGTCCACCCTAGTACTTTTCCAAAGAATAGGAGCCACTCTGGTTTAAATAAATAAGTGCCAAAGTTTTGGAAGCCTACCCATTCGATTAATTGTCCACCAATTGACACTTTGGAGGTGTAATTAGTAAAGGCAATCAAGAATGAAAAAGCAAATGGAACTAACGTTAAAAATAGTATTAAAACTGCTGCAGGAATAACAATAAGATAAGCGAAAAATTCATCAAACATTTTCTTTTTGAATTGTTGCCATTGTTCAACTTCGCCTGTTGCCTCAATTGTTTTTGCTATTCTATAAGCATCTCTAATCTGTAATACCCATATAGAAACAAAAATCATAATTAGTATTATAGCTAGAACACCTTCACCTAATAAAACAATAGAATTGTCCGCAGATTTCCAAGTGATAATTTTATCGTAAACTTTTATAGTCTCGCCTCTGTAAGTATCACCTAAAACTAATTTACCTAATGTGAAAAATCCCCAAATCCCTGCGGCAAAAAAACCACCATAATCTCTAAAGAAATACATTCTTTCACCGGCAGCAGGAGCATACTCTCCAAATATTTCTCCTGGAGCAAACCAATAGGTACTCGTAATAATCTCAAATAATACAAGAAGGGTAAACAGAATAACCAAAGGCATGCCTTTGAATTTGTGTTTATTCGTTAACGTTCCCCAGCCCATAATAAAAAAAGACCGAAGAGCAATTCTAAATGCCTTCGGATTTTCTTTAACATCGGCAACCACTCTCTTTATCTTCTTATCAAAACGTAATTTTTCGAACATAGTATGTCCTCCCGATAAATTCTTGATTATATTATACCATTTCTCACTATAAATATCTTTATTTCACCTGGAAGATAAACAACAGTTTCATTATCTTCACTTGAGAATAATAACTCGTTTGATTGCATTTCGAAACTTAGTTCATTATGCATGTGACTATTCGCAATAATACATAGATATCCATCTTCTATAGAAAATTTAAATCCTAAAAAATATCTTGAGTCTATAAACTCAACTGACTTTGAATTTATAATGCTATCAATATATATTTCTCTAATATTTTTAACCATCTCAAGTAAATTCGGTATTATCCATCTTTTTTCAGATAGATAATGAAATTGATATTTATCAAATAGAGCCAATTTCTTATAAAAAGGATCATCTATCTGTAAATTCTCATCCTCGTCTGTTTCACAATCCATACCTAAATTCATTGGCTGAACCTCTAACAATTCCTGACCAGAGTTTATAAATGGAACTCCATTAGGCATAAACATATTCAAAATGGTTATCATCTTACTCAATACTTCTTTTCCTTGACTTCGGGCTGCTAACCTCTGTGTATCGTGAGTTTCTCCACAGGCGAAAACTGGTGTTGGAAGATTTAGAGAATTATAATAGAAGTCTCTAGTTTTACCTTCAATTAATCTTGGTGTCATCCAAAACCCATTTCCTATTATCATATTGTATCCCGCATCTAGTGCGAATTGTGCATTACTTACATCCATTTCCTCAGCGATAAAAGCAAAATCTGGATCGTTTTCTCTAGCAGTCGTAATAATTCTTTCTGTAAGGTCATGTGGTAATGCATGCCCCATATCTATCCTTGCACCATCTATTCCAAATTTTTGGAAATATGGAATTATTCCAGTTAGCTTATTCCAAAGTTTCTCGTTAATGATATTTCCTTGGAATACATTCCCTTTTATCGTATCAAATAATATGTAGGGGTTATACTCTTTTTTTAGATACTTCTGGCTCTCAGTTGGATGATCCATATAAAGCCTAAAAAATGTTACATCAGACCAAGGGGGTTGAGGATCATTCACGTGATCACTAAACGCTGGAGCAACTGTTAAACCAAATTCTCTCCTAATAACATCTAGCAAAAACTCATCCCCAGTATTTATCCAGTTGGCAATTATTTTATCCCATTTTTCCTTATCTATATCTCTTGGGTTCTTTGTGAAAAGCTTAATATGTCTTTTGACTTCTTTTGACTTATATATGTATTTCAAGTTCTTAATGTTAGGTTGAGTGTTCCCTACCTTTTTAACCTTCGGCGGAGAATATTTTTCTAAATCCTCATATTTAATCCAATAAAACCAATCTGGGTGTTCTGATATTAAATCAGAATTAACGGAGTTGGTTCTGGGGATAATATCAATTACAACCCTGATTCCGAGCATGTGACATGCTTCGACCAAAGCTTGAAATTCTTCTTCTAGTGTCATTTCATTGTTAGTTATATCATCTTTAAGATTCGAGTCGAGTTCAGTAAAATTGCTAACTCCATATACAGAACCTAATTCACCTTTTTTATCCTTCATTGAAGACTTAGAAATTGGCAATAAAGAAAGCATATTTACACCCATTTTTTTTAAAAGAGGTAGTAATAAGATTGTTCTAATAAAAGTTCCAGTTTCTGAATCATCTATACATGAATCATTATTCAAGTCCCAAGTAGTCGAGGCCCTAACCATCATTGAATATACTACAGATTCCTTAACCCAATTACCATTTGAGGAATAATCATTGCCTAGACTTAGAGCACTAGAATAATCTTTCGATTCATCAAAAAATTTATTGATAACATTAAGTAAAAACTTACTTTCATCAAATACCGTCTCATCTTTAAGCATGAAATAAATACAGCGGCCGAGTTTATGAGCCAAAGCCGAAAGTGCTTTTGCTTTACTCATCCGTTTTTGTAATTGTGTTAAATAGTTCTTCGCTTTGTCATTCCCGCGTAAATATAAAACGGCGGCTTCTGAGAAAGCCCACTTCAAATGCGCATTACCAATTTTATTTCCCTGGGTACCATAACTTTTACCGGCAGATTCGGCTTTACATTTTACCAGCCTGGCATAGGACGCAAAGTTTTGAACAGAGTCAAAACGATTGATGTTCCCGATTTCATAAATAATGGTGAGAGACAGGATACGGCCAATGCCGGAAATACTTTTTAATAAGTGAAGATGAATCGGTTTATGTTGTCTGGCTTGTGTTTCGATAAACCATTCTATTTTACTTAAGTGTTCGGCATAACAATCCAGGATGACCATATCTAAATCGATATTTTTTTGTACTGATAACTCAGGAAATGTATTTTTAAGTTGTTCATGTGCACTGGCGTTCTTTAAGTTCACTTTATTGGGCGGCAAATTATATTGACTGGTGTTGTTAACGTCATGCGATTTTAAGTCTGCATCATGCAGAATCATTTTT
>CAJYBF010000002.1 GCA_913064935.1 uncultured Mollicutes bacterium | reverse complement strand
TATTATATAAAATTTATATAGATGATTGTGTAGTGATATTTTTATTATGATATTATTGTTTTTTTATTTTGAGTTGTAAGATTATTTTTATTTTTATATTTGTTATTAATTAAATTATAGTAGAAATATTTTTTTTTTTTTTTTTTTTTTTTTTTTTTTTGGAAAGATAGTTGAGTGGTGGATAAATAGCAATTCATCCCCTACCCTTTTTAAATTTTGGGTAGTAGGGTGTGGCATTTGTCATACTTGCCTTTAACATAACATAAAACATTAAAATCATGAAAAATCAAGTAACAATCGTAGCGAACTCAAAGACTGGAAATGTAGTAACAATGAAAACTATTACAGACAAATCAACTGGAGAGGAAAGAGAAGTCGGAAGTGTAATGGTACAATCTAAAGCCTTATCTGGATTATCTAGATTAGGTAGAGTATCTACTCGTACTGCATTCTTAACTCTTGAGGCTGATGCTCTTGAGTTCCTAGAGGACTCATTAGTTGACGGAGCAGTTTTACCTATTGCTGGTAAAATTGTAATTGAGGAAACTCTTAAGCCTTATGTCAAGAAAAATGGAGATAAGCAAGAGCCTAAGATTAATCCAACAACTAAGGCTGTCATCACTTATCAAGGTAAGCCTGTTTACAGAAACACTTACTTCACTGATGATGTGAACGCTGTTGATGTATTATTGAAAGATAACGCATCTTCTGATAATGATGCAACTGAGTAACATTATCTAACATTATTGCTCATGCCCTTAATTGGGTGTGAGCTATTTTGTTTCAATTGTGGACGTAAAGGATTTGTTCGCAAGCTCACAAGTTTTAATTATTAATCCTAAAGGATTAACCACTCTAAATTAGGAAAGGAATCACATAGAATACACTTTAAAACAATGAGTGAACCACATATAATACATAGTTCCTAGTGAACAAACCACATAGAATACTCTCTTGACTCATATCAATTCAGTCAAAGTATTCACAAGAGGAATTGATTAGTTTGTGAGGGATAGTCCAAAAACCACTCTTTCAGACTTATTCTCAAACTAATAACAATCACTGATATTATTATACAAAACTAAAGTGTATCAATAAAAATTATCATTCTCACATATAGTACTTGAAAGTTTAACCACTAGTATAAGTTTCTATATTGAATGATTTATATAAATAACAACAATACGAGAAAGATTCAATTTGAGGATATCAACATTTTGAATGTATAAGACTAGTTGAGTTATTTAATTAAATGTAAGTTGAACAGAACAATTAGACCGTGCTCACTAAGACGGGAAACATATCACGAGCCATTCAATTACATTAACTCTTATCTAGTTATCAAGGGATTACAGTCTGTATTAGTCAGGCATAAGAGTTAAAAACTACAAGAGAAGTCTTGAACAATACTAGTTGTAGAAATTAATAACCAACAGTTAATTATCTGCAGTCCCAAAGAGGACTAAATGCCTATTACACCTTCAATAAGTGTAAGGCAGTTGGCATGAGAGAATGCTTCATGAATCTAACAAGGATGGCAGCGATATCACACTTCATTGAGAGGGTGTGAGTCGTGTGGAAACATCGTACCGAGTGAGTCTCCACTTCAGGTACAAAAAGAAAATAAAACAAATAAACCAACATATAATCACAAAATAACTAACATAACACTAAATCAAATCAAATTATGAGAACATTCAATATCAACGGAACATTAGTATCAGCTTATTCATTACAAGAAGCATTAGGAATGGTGAAAACTCCCTTAATGGCTAAAGCGTAATATTATGAAGACTGTATTACTATTTATATTATGGTTATTTTGCTTAACATTTTTCAGTTTTGCAATCAATGAACCAATCAAAGAATTCTGGCAAATTACAGGTTCTTTAACAATGACATTAAGTATGACATTCATACTATATCATCACTGTAAAAAACCAGTGAACAAAAAAGAGTAGGTGACCATTAATAGGTTGGCGTAATGCGTTGCAATTAGTTGCATTACTACTCTAGGAGAATCTCTTCAGCCCTTTGAATATATAGAACCAGTCACGGAGATAAGAGTTGACAGCTATATTTGGTACTGAGTAAATGAAGGATAGCACACTATGTCAGTAAGGTGTGCTCTTACTCCACTGAATCATAATCCGTCATTAATAAAACACTAACTTAATAATTAAATAAAATGAAACTAGAATATAGAATGGGATTATATGCCATAGCAATGGTCTTATTATTTGTAATAGGATTATGTATATTTGTTTGGAATTTTCAATTAGAAATTGGCCCAGCAATATTTGTTAAAATATTAGGATTAAATATGGCTTGGGTAGGTACAAGAATAAGAATTAGACACTTTTCAAAATGATAAAAACAATTAGATCAATTATAGGAATATTAGTTTGGATTTTAACAGTTTATGGATCAGTAATGATAACATTTACTTGTTTTAAGACAATACTATTTGACAGTTATAATCCAACATCAAATAATAAAACATTCATTTACATAATGGGTATTGTTATTTGTTTATGGTTAATAAGAAGATTAATAAAGCCAGAATACGTGCCTATTGACGTGAATAATAATTTTGGAGCAAATTGCTCTCAATGTGAACAAGAAATGAATGATTGTATTTGTTATGAAGAAGATTATGTAGATGAAGATATTACTTATGATGATCGTAATGATGCAATGTAATGGGAGTTAGAGATAGTATTAGAGCATATAATGGTGTAATAGGTTGGTGTAATAAGAATAATATCAACCTTGGAAGACCAAAGAAGGGAACTTATCGAGCTGCAGATCAACATTTGAATAATATATTTAGAGAATTTGGAAAAGCTCATGGTATTAAAATGTGTAAGAATAATAGTAAAGGGTACAAAGGTACATTCAGCCCAGCTATGGCTAATTGTTGTATTATTCAAGAAAACTGGAATGATTTTACTAAATGGATAAAAGAGAATTATGGGTGAAATGGCTGATTACTATCGTGATTTGGGTAAGGAATTTGAAGAAGAATTTATTGATACAAAAATAAATAAGATGAAAAAATCATGGCCAAGTAAGACAGGACGAATAAAAATAGCTGACATGGATCAAAATTATTTATCTAATTGTATTAGATTAATAAAAGAGAACCCAGGTTGGCGTGACTCATATCTTGAAGATTTAGAACTAGCATTAGCTAAAAAACTAAGTAGATGGACGACAAATACATGTCCATTTAAACGTAAAATATAATTAAATAATTAAGTAATAAAAAAATAGCAAGGATTAAACATTAAGGAAAATCAATCACAGGTTTAATTTAGTTTGCAGATTGGCTGAAATGCTTACAGTTATCAGGGCTTACTCATAAAGTCCAGAGAGCATAAACTAACGAGTGACTAATAGGAAAGACTATTACTGGGGACGACAGGTTTTGACTATGTGTTATAATTAATAATGTTCAGCGAGAGACAACTCTAAACATAGGTGAAATTCTTTAAACGGAAATGAACAAATTAATGCCAATATGAGTGTTGTTCACTCAATCCTTAACAATAGTGATGCTATTGTTGGAAACAACGAACAAATTGCTGTTGAATTAGAGTATGCAGCGTAGTTTTGTGTCTTGTTAATTCAAGACATATTACCTTATTAGTAGTATAGGTTAAACTATTTGGTGGAGTTAACTTTAACTAGTTGACCTTTTTTAGAAGCGTGTAATCACGTAAAGCTGTATAAAATATTATTAACGAATCAGGTAGGACGAGGGTTCGATACCCTCCGTCTCCACAAAACTAACATTAACAATTAAATCAAATCAAATGAAAAAATTACTTTACATAGCTATATTAATGATAGCATTAGTTTCTTGTGATAGTGAATCACATGAATTACATGAGTTAGAAGAAATAGAAGTTATTGAAACTTCACAAGCAATGTATGCCTCAATATATAATTATGATGTTGGAGGATTTGTTTATGAAGGACTATATGTTGATTGGTTGATTTCAAGAAAATATAAAGACGGAACAACATATGTTATAACTCTTGAATCAGAAGATCATCAAGTATATTATGGGAAGTTTATTAAAACCTTTTATGATTGATGAGACATCAAATATTTTATAGTGATGAATATTTATTAATTAAAGATTATTATGGTAATAAGACTGCATTAAGATCTGGAGTTAAATTAATTAATCACATTGAAGAAGGATTGGATGTTATGATTAATAGAAAAGCATCATTTCAATCAATGAAAGCATATTGTTTACATCCTATTTTGCAATCAGATGAAGATTTTAATCAAAATTATAAAGATAATAGGTTAAAAGAATGTTGTCCAATAGCATTAATGTTAGCAGTAGAATATAGAAGAGTAGCAAATTCTTATTTATCAAACATGAATATTGATAATTTTATTGGATTTACTAACAATGATGTATTTGAAATGTTAGTAGCAGATAAAATACAAAATGAACGTGATTTTACATTATATCATGAAGATTCTCATAAAAGAAGATTAGAACTTAGAGAATATTTTAATAATTGGTTTGATCTAATAAGAGTTTACCAGAATAAATCACATTAAAATTATTATTAAAACACTAGACTCACAATGCATTTCTTTGAACGGAATAGCAAATCGAACGAGAGGATAATAGATGAAGATCTTGACTCTTTTAGTACACACATATCATTCTTGTCTAATTGACTTGATGGTATGTGGTGAGCAATAATTGAGAATATAAAGAAAGTGTCGTCTAAATTTATAGGACGGTTCCAATATCTTGGAATTAATTGGAAGATGAAATCCTTCTGGGCTTTCTAGTATTCTCTTCAACAAGTAATCGAAAATAAGACTAATTCTATAAATCTTATTTTATTTACTTGATAAATACAGAGTGCCTGATACGTAGTGTATGTACATAAGAAATCCTCAAAGGATACTACGTTGTAACTCCACAGAAAGTGGATATTGAAAGCAGGTTAAATGGTAAGAGCTCAAACAATTCAGCTCAGTATTTATAACAATAGCGTGTTGATAGAAACGCAATAGAACATCTTACTATATTTCGTTTGAGCAGTTAAATGCTTTAGAGAATAGATAGGCTCTGTTCACTATCAATTAGATATGATGCGTTGAAGGTGATTGTTAAGACATTAAACAAATGTGGGATTGAGTTGCACCACGGACAATTATGAATGGCGAGAGGATTACTGATATACCCTGAATGGGAAATTCCACGAACACCTCTTGATATCTTTTTTAAAAATATTAGTCCACGCACAAAGGACTCTGGGATACTTGATGCAGTTAATAATACGAGCTGATAGGAAATGATGACAGAAAAAATATAGTGCAAAATAAGGCTAAACATTGAACCTTTGTGAATGGAGACTATCAGAACCTCTGGGTATTGCAATAGTAAGTTCAATACGATATTCACATAAAGATACTAATCCTGAATTGACAGGATGTTGACATGAAAATAAGTGGCTACACTAAGTAGATGCACCTTGGCTGAGTAGGTGTACCAGAAATCCTTCATATTTACAATAATGCATATAGATGAGAAATCACTACTTCCTGCATGAGTCATTCAAAAGGTGCCAATCAGTCGCATACGGCAGTGGTTTTCATACTAACGGAGTAATCCTAGATGTGTTGTTCCCTTGAGAAAGGAATGAAGAAATAGAAATAGCACTTTGTTCTACAATACAAATGAGTGAGTATCCGTAAGGACTCAGACAATAGTAATTGCCAAGTAAAGCAGTCTGATAAGGGCAGACCAATTATTATAGTTTCTCAGCAAGTAGTTAAACCCAAGTAGGTTTATAATAATGACATGTGTATTAAATTACTATGAGTCTTAAAGACTAATTAACTACGTGACCTTAACTTATTAATGTTATTAAAGTTGATACCAGACTTAGCAATAAACAAGGTATTCATTAATAAGAAGGTGCTAAAATATTAACTTAAAATGTAATTAAAATGCAAGAAGTAATTTCAGAAATGATTAAAAATCATTTTTCAACAAATGTACATCAAAAAGAAAATGTACTAAAATTAACTGTTTCTAATTTAAATACCGATAATATAAGGTTTTTAAATTTCTTAAGCGAGAGTCTTAGAGTGAAATCTATTGATGTTAAGCGTAGTGGAACAAAATTAACATTAATATTTATTATTGATGAAAACTAAAATTAAAAAAGTAATTGATGATACTCAAGGAGTATTATCATTAATATTTATAGGAATATTATTTATTCTTATTCATTTAATAATTAACAATTAACAACCATTAAAATAATAAATTATGAAAGGATTAATAATAGTGAATTTGGAGCCAAAATTACATCAATTTGATAGTAAAGAAATAGAGCTGATTAAAATGGGTAAGAAAGATCCAGAAAAATTTGACCAATATATATTTGGTGCATTATCTAAAATATAATGAGTCTTGAGGAATTAAAGTTTGTTTTAAATCAAATGTATGAATTTGATATTAGCCGTAAGACTAGGAAAAGAGAGGTTGTTTATGCTAAGAAAGTTTTTATACAATTAGCTAAAAGGTATGGATGGCAATGGAAAGATATTGTACCTATTTTGGGAATATCACATGATAATTGCATATTTCATTTCAATAGTTTTGGATGTATTAGACCAATGGATTTACATCACTTTAATTCATGTATAGACTATTTTAATATTCCTTTAAAGAAAATACCATCAGTTGATTCAATTGATGGTAATCCTAGATTAGAGAAAGTAATTGATAAGGTTAATTCATTATCAAGAAAAGATTTGAAATATTTTGATGAAAATGTATTAAATAGTTTTTTAAAGAAATTATCCTTTGAAAAATTAGTGATGGAATCAAAATCTAATTTAAAATAGAACTACAAGTATGGAAAGCATGAAAAATTCAGATTGTATAGATGGTAATATTTATAAATTAACATCTATTAATAGTGGATGGACATTTTTATTTAGAAAAAATAGTAGCCAAGATTATGTTGTTTATAAAGAAGAAAAAAGTATTTGGGATTTAAGACATGGTGGTTTATTTATTAAAAACAATAAGAACCATCAAATCTTTCCAGCTACTGAAGAAGATAAGGCTTGGTATGTTGATTGTATTCAAAAAGGATATTGTTATAGACCTGAGCATTTAAAATCAATACATTTCAGAAGAAAACTTAATAAAACAGGATTGGAAATTTAATATGGAAACAAAATTTAAAGAAACAAAAAGTAAGAAACCTTGTATGGGATGTCCATTTAAAAGGATTAATACTAATGAAAAGCCTAATCCTGGAGGATCTCATCCATTTGTTTACTTAGGTCAAACTAGAGGCCCATTTTGGCTTCCTTGTCATCAAGATAAGAATTATCAAGGAAAAGGAAGTAATACAGAAACGGTAAGCCAATGTAGAGGTGCTGCTATTTTTAGAGCTAATTGTGATACACCTTATGGATTACCAGAGCCTTTACTTAGGTTGGAGAAGGATACAGAAAGTGTATTTGCATCTGAAGCTGAGTTTGCAGCTCACTATTTGGGTGGTCATAAAGAGAATTTTGAAAGTATGTTGATACCTCCAGTTCTTGATGCAATGATGAGTAATGAAATAAATAAACCATCTAAAGATAGAAGGTTTATGAAATAATAATTTAAAAACAATAATATGAAGATTAAAATGATTTTTGCAATGTTATTTACATTTGCATTATTTATGAGTAATACTAGTTGCGATAAAACTGGTAAGAAAACTGCTGATTCTCTACAACAGAAACAGACAGAACAATCATTAGGAGAAGCTAATAGACAAATTGGTATGCCTGCAATAGTTAACTTTCAAGAGCGTAAATTATTTAAGCAAATACTTGAATTGCGTGATCAAGAAAGTTTGATTACATATTGTTATTTAATGAATGAAATGAGTGGTACTATTGGTCAATTCTTAGGTAAAGGAATTGGATATGGAATACCTGCAGCTACACAATTCACAAATCCTGATAAACTTATAGACGTTACTAATTACGGAATACAAAGTTATCAATCTAATGATGGCATGGTAATAGCTCAGGCAGATCCTAATGGATTATTTATGCCTACTGCAACATCAGCCACTTGGTATATGTTATTAGACGGTGATGGAGTTCCTCACCCAGTTTATATTGAGCCTTTAATTATAGTTTCACCAATTAAATTACATTAATATGGATAAGCAAGTAGCTAAAGGTGTATTTATATTCCTAGGCTTTATCATACTATTTGCATTAATAATGTATGGATTTGGTTGGGCTAAAGTAGGATACACTAAGACTGTTGAGAAAGCTCAACAAAATGCTGAACGTGTAGTTTATGAGAGATCTAATAGTTTCGTTAAAGGTAAGCGTCAGGAAATAATAAAAGCCTATAAAGAGTGGTCATCAACTGATTCTCCAGAAGAGAGAAAAGCATTGGAAACAATATTAGCATTATCTTTAGCTGATTTTGATGAAGATGCTCATATTGATGATGCTATATTACTATCTTGGATTAAGAAAGTAAAGTATTAGAAAAGACCTGTAAAAAGGCTATGATTAACTTAGAGCTGGATAATTTCCCAATATGTTCTAATGCATAAAAAATACTATATATACAAAATAAGATAAGATAAAATAATAATTAAAGCCTTTTTCATAGTAAAAAGGCTTTTTATGGATCAGGTAGCTCAGTTAGGTCAGAGCGTAGCAGTGTACACAAGTAAAAAATAAGCTAAGGTCGGGAGTTCGAGCCTCTCCCTGATCCCAAATAATTATTAACATTACTAAAAATAAATAAATCATGTTAAAATCAGAATTAGAATTAAAATTAAAAAAAGTAGAACAAGAGTTTGAAGATTTTAAAAATAAAGTAGATAAAGGTTTAAGGGAACAATTAGATACTTGCTGTGATGAAGCAATAACTCCTATTGAAGAATTTTGTGATACATTAGGAATACCATTCCCAACAAAAACAATTACTATAACAATTCCTTATGGAAGAGTTATTGGTGATATAAGAGATGAAGACTATGATGACATGATATTCAATATAGTTAATGAATAAAAATATATTAAGAGTATAGAATAGGAAGGACGATCAGACAACAGTTAAGACACAACAGAAGTAAGGGCTATGCATTAGTTTGTATAGTATTTTTAAACCGAGAATTTGCCGGTAACAGTCTCTATTAGTTATAACCTATACTCTTAATTTCTTCTAATACATGAAATTTAGTCACTACAATACTTTATCAAGTTAAATTGAATTCGATTAAATTAACTGTATCGTAGCTGTTCGTAAGACTTAAAGTGTACCAACACGGCATTATAAGATAGTTAAAGCCAACAATAATAAAACCGATTGTGTGATGTAGTTCTTATTGAATGTACTAAAAGCCGGATACTATTTTATTTAAAAAAAATCAAAATGAAAAAAACAATACTATTATTAATTACATCTTGTGCATTTATTGCAAAAGCTCAAATTACTGTTGAAATTCAAGCTATAAATAATTATGATGGAAAACCAATGAGTGAAATAGGTAATGAGTTAATGAATATGTATAGAAATATAAGCGTTGGAAATGCTTGTGGAGTAGGTAACTACCTCATAACAGATGTTCCAGGAGATATGAATATGAATTATCATAATTTAGAAATTTTACATTCCCATATTACTGTTCATGGACAATTAATTAATGAAGGGACTATTGTTTTTTTATGTGATACAGCAATATTAGATTTTGAAGAAGTTCTTGATGTTCCAGAAGTTATATCAAAAATCGAATTTAAAGTTTACCCAAATCCAGCATACAATGATTTTGTAAATGTTAATGGGAAAGGGATTGCTAAAATAAGTTTTATGAATATGACAGGACAAATTGTTAAATATTATGAAACTAAAGCAGATAGGAATAGGATTTTGATAGATAATTTATCAAATGGATTATATATTATTCAAGTACAAGATATCAATGATAGAATAGGAATATTCAAATTGATAGTGAAATAAAACCCTCAAAAAATCAACATTAATTTAAATCTTAAAAATGAAAAAGATTTTATTATTATTATTATTTACTGCATTTACATCATGTAGCAAAGATGATTGTATTCAAGAAGCTCTTAGTGAAAGAGTAACTAAGAACTCTTCATCAAAAGATTCATCAACTTCAGTACAGGTTTGTCATAATGGCAATACTTTAACTATTAATGAAAATGCTTTACAAACTCATCTTGATCATGGAGATACAGAAGGATCTTGTGAAACATTAAGTGATGGTGGTCTTAATTTCTCTGATGGAGAAGTAGTTGAGATTGCATGCAATTATGAATTACCATTCATACATACTGCAGATGATGGCAGTCAGTGATATTTTAGCAGTCCTAATTAATAATATTTAAGAAGAAAGTGGTTCGATTCCACAAATACCTTAGTAGAGTGCAGTCGATATGCACATATAGCAAAACAGGTAGTTAGTTCTCATTGGTGGGCTGCTAAGGTATTATATTATAACATTAAACTTAATTATTAATAGACATCATAAATTGATGTCACAATACATCAAGAAATGAATGAAACTATAATAATGTATATATGTTTAATATTACTAGCTATATCAATAGCTATCAATGTATTACTATTGATTAAATTAGCAAAAATTAGTGAGCCATTAAAAACTGGTTCATTAAATTACGAATGTCTTAGTTGTGGAACCGATTTAAATGAAGAGGAAACTTTTGGAGAATGTTGTCCCGAATGCAGGTGTGGAAATATTGAAAATAATAAAAATTGGTGGGAATATAAACCATAAATCTATTAGAAGTGTACTGTGAAAGAATAAATCAGGAAGCTTTCAAAATTAATCATTCCTGCAACCATTTAGTTGGGGATAAACAGAGCAGTTAATCTTCTAATGTTAAAAAGATAGAAATGAATAGACAGACATCAATAGCTTGTTACCATCAAATCAAAAGAGAAGGATTATTATCAAAGAGAAGAATTCAAGTCTTAGAGGCAATGATAACTAAAGCACCTTGTACAGCAGGAGAATTAGAGAAGCACATGAATAGTGTTTTTAATATTACAGGAGGTTGGAAACAATTGTCTGTATTAAGAGATCAAGGAGTCCTTTATGAAAAAGGAACTAGAGAATGTAAAATTACTGGAAGAAAAGTAATAGAATGGGATATTACAGGTAACTTACCAGTAATACCCAAGAAAAGTAGTAAGCCTAAGAATATCAATAAAGTTATTGATTATTTAATTGAAGGCATGGATTTAAGGAATTGGGATGTTATTAGTAAAAGCATGTTAATTAAACTAAAAATAAGTGAAGATGGGATTACCAAAAAGAAAAAAGTTTAAATGGAGTATGCAGGATGAAGCTATTCAGAATCATGTGAATAATGATAGAGGTCTTACATGGACATCTAGTAATGGTAAAACTCAATCCATAGCAATAATGGATTCTAATTATATAAAAAATGCAATAGCTAAAGTAGAAAGAGGTGAAAAAAATGGTGGAAAATTTCTTTTACCAGTATTAAAGTTAGAGCTAATTTATAGACAAATTTGTAATATTAATGAAAATTAAAAACTAAAAGATGATTGAAGATAACTCAAATAACAATAAAGTAGCTTTTAAAGATTTTAAAAACGCTATATCAAATGAAGAGTTCTTATCTATACTAGCTATGGCTAAGGAAGAGTACAGTAAATTAGAGAAAATTATTAAAAGTAGAAAAAAATTTGCAGAAACGGCTAAGATGGGAATTAATGTAGTTAATTCTAATTCTGGAAATATGCCTCCTGGACTTGCTGAAAAGCTAATTAAAGGCTTGGAAAGAAAAGCAAATGGAGATATAAATAAAATGTTTAGTGAGGAGATAGCTAGACATAAATCAGTTGTAGATTTCATTAATAGATTTCAAGATACTGAAGAACAATACATATATCTTAATTTTTCATTTTTAAAAATAAAGTAAATGGGATTCTGGAATAAGAAAAAATTAACAATAGAAGAAAGAGTTCAAGAAGTGAACTCAATGATTAGAAATATAATTGATGATTATCCAGGTAATATTTCTGTTGTATTTCTAATAGGATCAGGTAAAGGTGGATTATCTTTAGTTGAAGGAAGTTCAGAAAAGATTAGTAGTTTAATTAAAAATACTTCAACAAATGATGAAGGATTCAGTAATATTATAAAATCAATAGGAATAGAACTGTCTGATTCTAATGAACAAAATATACCTCCTCATATAAAATCAATGTTGGATAAAATGAATGGTAGAACATCAGCAATGGTTGATTTACCTAATGGAGATAGAGCAATAGCTATTGATCCTAATAGAATTCAAGATATTTCTGATGAAGAAGTTGATGATATTATTGATGAAATGTTGAAAAACATAAAAAAGAATTCGGATGACTCCAAAGGATAAGATACAATCAAGAGCAGTAGAACTTAGTATTGAACATAGATTCCTGTGCCTTGAGTGGTCAACAGGCTGTGGCAAGACTTTAGGTGCTGCTAAGATTGTATCTAAAATCCTGAAAGACAAACCTGATGCTAAAGGTTATTTGATTTGTAAAGAAAGTACACATAAAAAGAATTGGGTTGATGATTTCAAGAAACATAAAATGAGTAAAGTAGCTAAGTCTATGAAAACTATATTATATGCATCTCTTAAAAATCAACATAAAAAAGCTGACTTTATAATATTAGATGAATGTCATGCTTTAACTCCAAAAAGAATTAAAGCATTAAGGCAAATACTTCAGAAAGGGACTCGGATTATCTTCCTTTCTGCTACTATTCCAAAAGAGAAAAAACAATTAATGAATGATCTTTGTAAGAAAGTTTATTATGATAAAATCTCTTTAAATAAAGCATTTGAATTAAAGCTATTGCCAGAGCCATCATTGGTTGTGCATAAGGTTTATTTAAATAAGGAAATAGTAAATGGTAAATACTGGGAGTTTGAAGCAAGAAGGCCAAAGAATAGAAAAAGTGGAATTAATAAGTTCTGTAAGCATAAAGATTTATTTATGACTTTAAAAAATACACCTAAAACTTGGGGTGTTATTTGTCAAGGTTCAGAACAAGAACATTATGATGCTTTGACTAATCAAATGGCTTATTATCAAGGACTATCTGAAGATAGAGAAGTTCCTTATCTTGTAAGAGAAGGATGTAGAAATAAGTTCTTGAATATAGCTTCAAATAGAAAGAAATTTATAGCAGAAGTTAAGACTCAAACAGTTAAGGATTTGGTCAAGGATTTTAGATTAGACAATTCAAGATTTATTTGTTTTACAGGATCAATAAATCAAGTTAAAGAACTTGGCTCAAGCAATGCAGTTCATTCTAAAAATAAAGGAACTATTAATCAAGATTTGGTTGATTGTTTTAACAATTTAGAATGCTCTGAACTATTTGCAGTCAAGATGCTTAGAGAAGGCATTAATTTAACAAATATAGAAAGAGGTATTATTACTCAATTAGATAGTGGTATTGGTTCTTTCTTTCAAATGTTAGGTAGATGTCTAAGGCACGAATTTCCTGAAATGCACTTATTAGTAGTGCAAGATACTCAGGATGTAGTGTATTTTAATAAATCAATGGAAAATTTTAATGAAAAATATATAACATGGCGTTAAAAAGAAGAGTAGAAAAGTCATATTCAGTGGACGAGATGTTTGAATTAATTAATAAACAATTTATTATCTTTGGTAATCATGATAGTGTTGATACTAGACATTATAATTTATCATCTACTTGTTTCCAAGGTGAAAAAGGGATTAAAGATAGATATATAATGTCTGATTCAAGAGATAATCAAGAAGATATTGAGAATATTGATGATTTATTACCAGTTTATTATGGATCAACAATAGATGAAGTTGTTACTAAATGTTTTATTGATCGTAAGAATAGGCTTGAAGATAAAGATATTATTGATCTTCCTGATAATTTTCCTTTAAATCAAAAGATTTTAAAATCAATTAAACTTGATGGGAAAAAATCAATAATAGTTAGAAAATCTCCTTTGGATGGATAATATCACAATACCGATTGATAATGTGATTAAGAATGGACTATCAATCAATGAATACTTAGTTTTATATGATATAGCTAATGGTAATATTATTTCAGGTTTACTTGATAATGGTATCACTACATTAGTTGGATTAGAAACTAAAGGATTCATAAAATTAGCAGATAATCAAGTTTTCTTAAGAGATAAGGCTTCTGTATTTTTTGTTATTGATGATAATTTATTTATCAAATGGCTAGAAACTTACCCAACGACAGTTAAAAGAAGGCATGGAGGCAAAAGAGCTTTGTCACCAGCTTCTGCAGACACTATACTAGGTAAGTCTTTGGAGAAGAAGTGGAAGAGGATATTCAAGAAAGATATCGAGGCTCAAGAAAAGGCAATCAAAGTATTAGCTCTACAAGTCAAAGACATGAATAAATCAGGTGATTTAGAGTTTATGGTTGAGGCATCAAGATGGCTTAATGAAGGTTATCATGAGAAATATAGCTATTTAGTGGATGAAGGACATTCACCGAATAAATATGAAAATGAAGATTATATGTAATGGCTTTAGAAAGAAAAACTAGTAATCCCACTGAAAAAGAACTTAAGGAGATTGAAACTAAAAAAGAAATAGAATTTGATAATAATCAAGTTTTAAATCTTAAATTACATGAAAGATGCTGGGTTAGACATATTCAAAAAGATGTACTCAGGGTTCAATCTGGATGGATATATGGAGATTGGGATAATAATAATGATATTGTGTTTAATTCAGTATTTGTTTTAGATACAAGGAATTAAATTACAATTAATTTAAACAGAATGGGAGAAAGTCTCTCATCAAAAATTAATTATAAATTATTCGAACTCAATTCATTAAAAGAAACTTTTCAGCTTCGTTATGTAGGTCTTTTTATGCTTCTCTTTTTTATTATAATTTTTTCTATGGCAAATATTTATGGAACCTTCGCACTACTCGGAGTTAAGTTTTATCATTTTACTGATAAACAAATTGGACTCTTATTTGGCATGGTGGTACTGATACCGGGGGTACAGTATATGGAGTTATTAATCATCTTAAAAATGTATCTAATACCTATGACGATGTAAAGGTTGTTAATGTAGGAACAGATTTAATAACACCAATAGCCCTCGACACCTTCACCGATACCAACGGCACAAGCCTCGATGCTCACACAATGGATGTGGGCGATGGGTGGACTGAGCATCTTGGTGACTTTGATATTCAGGGCAACGAACTAAATACAATCAGCGGCGGTACAGCAAAGGCAACGACTGCAACTAGCCATAGCGATGTATATGCTGAGTGCATAGTTAATTCTTCAAATAGGACCGGCGTTTACTTCAATATAATACTTCGTTGAACAGATGATGAAAATCAGTGGGTAGCAGACCTTCACGATGTTTCATAAAAAATATGGGGGCGAAATGCCGGCACATGGT
>CAJYBF010000001.1 GCA_913064935.1 uncultured Mollicutes bacterium | reverse complement strand
TTCTGTTGTTCTGGGTGCATTTTCTGCATCTTCAAACTCATATCATTACTTTTGGCATAGATTGGCCAACCAGCAGTACGTACTATTAATGTAGTTAAAATAATACCAACCACATAATACCCACCTGCTATTTCAGTGATTTTATATAACATCCAAGCTACTGGGTAAACAATATACTTAGTGAAGAAACTACCTTCAAAAGTTATCGGTGTTGCTAATACCTCTTGTGATACACACCCTGTTAACACGACTATTACTAACAATAGTGTTACCATAATTTTAAGTTTATTAAACTTCCTCATGTGCTCTCCTTTTAAACATCTTCGCTTTATGTAAAAGTCTTGTGATGTTTTTTTCCGTTTCATTGAACTTTAAATCTCTAGCTGCTAATTTAATCACAATAAAAATATCCATCTTTTCAAAATCCTTACTACAATCGTGGATTATAGATCTAACTTGTCTTTTGATGTGATTTCTTTTTACAGCATTCCCAAATTTCTTATTCACAGATACTGCGTATCGAAAATTTATCATTTGATTGTTTTCAGACTTATATATAACGAAGTATTTATTTCCAACTGTTTGTTTTTTTTTGAGAACGCGAATTATTTCGTCGTTCTCCTTTATTCTATATAATTTCTTCATTTACAAAAAAAAACTTGAAAAATTGTTGACTTTTCAAGTGGTCCGAGTTTAGATTATTCAATTAAACAGTCAGTCTTTGTCTGCCTTTTCTACGTCTTCTTTTTAAAACATTTCTTCCGCCTGGTGTAGCCATTCTTGCTCTAAAACCATGCGTTTTTGCTCTCTTTCGAGTATTTGGTTGATACGTTCTTTTCATAAAGACACCTCCTATTTAAACAGTTGCGCATATCATTATCTCAAAAACACATCAAAAAGTCAACAACTATTTGATTTTTATTCTACTCAATAGTTTTACAAACTTCTTTTATTAATCAAAGACTTTCCACCAATATTCAGTAGATCCATCTATATAAATGTAAATGTTATATACGTCTTTACTTTTCATATTAAAATTAATAATATTTTCTCCACTGCTCAAGGGGTAGCTCGATATTTCCTTGCTAAAGTCCGTGTATACTATATGCATGTACATCTCTGTTTCCTCAATGGATGTTATATATAGATCAGCGTCCAAGGTATCATCTGTATTTATATCTACTAAATCTGATGTGCTATATTCTCTATAAATAAAATCGTTGGTTGCTTTCTTTCCATATGACTTCCATATAAAAGGAAGTGATATCAATATCACTATTAAAAGCAAAAACATTATTTTTACTATAAATGAGTTATTCACATTACTACCTCCAATTTTCAACAATTTTTTATACACATTTGTTTATTAAAATAACACTATGTTAATTGTAACGAATTTTGTGGATAAATCAAATTTTTGCGATGATTTATACATTTGTTCTTATAGGTGTTTGTGAGTTTTCCACATGATTATACACATATACATAACAACCGGGATAGTTATCCACATTTTTTGTGTAAAACTTTTTGTTTTTATCCCCATATCTTTATGTTATTATACATTACGGGTGAGGGGTATTTTAATATGAACGATACTTATTTAGAGCTATGGGTAAAAACTAAATACATGCTGGAGAAAAGTGTTGGGCAAAAAACTTTCAATGAGTTTTTTAACCCTATTACTAAAATCGCAAAAATAGAAAACGATACTGTTTTTATGTTAACTCCAAACAATTTTGTTAAAAATAGAATTGATAAACTGTTTTTAAATAAAATCAATGATTATATAAATAAAGAAGCAACCAATTCTCTTCGTTTTAAATTTATTACCGAAGAAGAAGTTGCTAATGTACATATGAATAGAGTAAACACTCAAACAATCAACAATATGCAAACAATTCGCAATGGTAATTTAAATCAAACATACACCTTCGATAATTTTGTAACTGGTAGAAACAACAGGTTGGCTTCAACAATTGCTATTCAAGTTGCAGATCAACCAGGAGTATTCGCAAATCCACTATATATATTTGGTGATGTTGGCTTAGGTAAGACACATTTAATGCAATCTATTGGTAATTATATAGTAGATAACGATCACTCAAAGAAGGTTTTATATGTTAAAACAGAGAACTTTGTCGAAGATTATGTTAACTTACTTAGAAGTAAGCAAATTGAAAAATTTAATGAAAAATACAGAGATATAGATATTTTACTATGTGATGATATTCAATTTTTATCAAAGAAAAATCAATCACAACAAGAGTTCTTTAAGTTGTTTGAAAAGCTTCATGCTGACAACAAACAAATAGTTATAACAAGTGATCGTCCAACTACTGAACTGAAAGATATTATGACTAGATTAACATCTAGATTCAGTTGGGGGTTAGTTGCTGATATCAACGCACCTGATTTGGAACACAGAATAGAAATACTTAAAAAGAAATTAACTACGCATTCAATTCAAGGCGAAGAGTTTCCACATGAAGTTTTAGAATTGATTGCTAAGAATTTTACTAGCAGTGTTAGGGAATTAGAAGGAGCACTAAATAGAGTTATATTTTATAAGACTATGCTTAACGAAGAATTAACTGTGGAAAACGCATATGAAGCTCTAAAACCTTTACTAAAAGGTAAGGAAATGAATAAAGATTTGAATAAAACTACTGATGTGGACAAACTTTTTGATGTAGTGTGTGGATATTACAATATTAGTAGGACAGATATTATCAGTAATTCCAGAAAAAGAGCTGTTGTTTATCCTCGTCAAGTAGCAATGTACCTAATGAGAATTTTATACGAAATACCTTTCAAAAAAATTGGTTCATTCTTTAACAATAGAGATCATTCAACTGTTATTAATTCTTGTGAAAAAATCACTTTTGGAATTAAAAACGAAGATAGTATAAAAAGAGATGTTGAAAACATAAAAAGTAAAGTAGAAAAGTAGTTGTTGAAAAGCGACTATTTTTGTTAGTAACTTTTATTTATACACATATAATTTGTTGAAAAGTATTAGGCTTATAATAATGAAATAGTTAGTAAAATATGGTATAATTACTATGTAAGAGCAGTATATTTATATGTTATAAACATATCCACAGCACACAACAACAATAACAAATAAATACAAATATATAATTAAGGGGTGTTAATATGATTTTTAGTATTGATCGAGAAAGTTTAGTAGATGCTTTGATATCTGCAAGTAGAGCTTTATCTAATAAAACACCAATGCCTATTTTAACTGGGGTTAAATTAGATGTTGACTACGATAAAGTAACTATAACTACTAGTAACTCTGATATATCTATGCAAGTTGTTATTAGTAATAGTCATTTAAAAGTAGAAAAAACAGGTTCTCATGTAATACCAGGAAGATTTTTTATTGAGATTGCTAAAAAAATTAAAGCCGAAACAGTTGAAATTACTGTTGTTGACGATAACTTGATTAACATAAAAGCTGGTCAATCTGACTTTACTTTAAATGGAATGGAAAAAGAATTGTATCCAGAAATTACATTTAATACATTAAACAATCCAATTATATTAAAAGACGAGGAATTAAGATCAATTATTTATCAAACTAATTTTGCTACCTCTGTTTTAGAAAACAGACCTATATTAACAGGAGTTCTATTTGATATAAATGGTCATAAATTAAGAGCAGTAGCTACTGATAGTTATCGTTTATCTCAAAAAGAGATTGAACTTAATATCAGTAATGATCTAAAACAAATAGTAATACCTCATCGTACTTTGGAAGAATTATCTAGATTATTAACGAGTAATGAAAAAATAGAAATGTTTATAGCGGATAATAAAGTGATATTTAAACATAAAAACGTAATGTTCCAATCTAGATTGTTAGAAGGAAGATTCCCAGAGACAAACAAATTAATACCTACCGAGTTCCCTGTAGAAATTTCATTTAATAAAAACGAGTTAATTGGCGCAATAGAAAGAGCTTCATTGCTTTATCAAGGTGGGAAAGATAATATAGTTAAACTTCAACTTAAAGATGATGGGAACGCTATAATAACTTCTCATAGTTCTGAAATTGGAAAAGTAATAGAAGAGATTACACCAACACACATTGAATGTAATGGAGAATTTATAATCGCATTCAGTGCTAAATACGTAATGGAATCATTAAGAGTATTTGAATCTAGTGATATCACAATGTTCTTTACAGGAGTTGTAAAACCATTTATTATTAAAGGAGAACTCGACGAAGGAATGTTACAACTAGTTTTACCAGTAAGAGTAGAATAAAGAAAAACCATCGAAAGATGGTTTATTTTTTTTGATAAAATGGTAATCCATATAGATACATAAATAACATAGATAAAGATATCCAACCTGGTATATATATAAATGCGCCTAGTTTATAAATTATATCTAGTGGTGTTCCGCCGGTTGGTGGAGCTAAAGTGTAAAAGTAATTGATAACATGTGGATCGTTAACTATGTAATTAGGAATAGTGATTAACACAACCATAATACCGGTATACAACCATGAAGTTTTTAAATCCTTATAAGTTAATTTAAAATCTAATACCCATATCATATAAAATCCAGAAATAAATATTAGAAAGTGGCTAATAAAAAACTCATAGAACCTAAACGTTGTTGGACCATCTGTAACATCCGGAAAAGTGAATGTTAGAATAGCTCCGAACCCCCAAAAGAAAATAACACTAAATAGTTTTCTGTTTTTTGTGAACAACATCAAAGCCCCTAAATATATAGCTAAGCCACATGTTGCATCTGGGAAGAATTCATACCACGGCAATCCATTGTTATATTTGATAAATAAATTACTTATTTCATTAACTAACATTACAGTTGCTATAGAATACCTAATTTCTATCTCATAAGGTATTTTTTTAATATATGGAACTACTTTATAGAAAGCATATAAACTTAATAAACAAATAACGAATACAATCCCATGTGTAACAGAGAACATACTAAATTCTGACGATGCAAGAAAAACTGATTTAATCATAAATCCCCCTATTCAATTTCAATATATGTGTTTTTTCTATGTTACTATCACTCCCACATAATGTCAACAATCGCACACAAAAACCAAAAACAATTAAAATTGTCGTCTAAACACAAAGGTTTCCTACCAAAAACACGTATTTTCTCTGTTTTTTATTAAAAATTTACGTTTTAAGCGTTTTTGGTAAAAAAACAAAAAAACATTTAAGATGCAATTGATTTATTTAGAAGTGATTTTTCATAGGTTTATTGGGTGTTATATGGTATAATTATAATGTAAAAAAGATAGTAATAACGGGAGTTTTATATGAAAAAAGTAAACATAAAAACTGAATACATAACACTGGGCCAATTATTGAAGTTTGTGAGCATCACTGGTAGTGGTGGAGAGACAAAAATCTTTCTTTCTGAGTATGAAATAAAAGTAAACGGAGAGATTGAAAATCGACGTGGAAAAAAGCTTAGACCAAAAGATGTTATTGAAATAGAAGATAACGGAGATTTTGAAATAGAATGATACTTAACAACATCAAGGTAAAAAACTTTAGATGTTTAAATAATGTTAATTTGGATTTTAATGAAAATTTAAACATTATTGTAGGTAATAATGGTCAAGGCAAAACTAGTTTGTTAGAATCGATCTATTTACTTGCCTTTACAAAATCACACAAAACTAACTTTGAAAGAGAAGTAATAATGACTGGTTGTGATTTTACTACAGTGAACGCTAGAATTTCTTTCTTAGATAAGATAAATGATTTCGGGTTTGTCTTAACTAAAAAAAGCAAGAAAGCGAAGATAAACGACATTGAGCAAAAAAAGCTAAGTGAGTATATAGGAAAAATAAATGTTGTGATGTTTTCACCGGAGGATTTAAAAATCATTAAAGGTGATCCAGCTACAAAAAGAAAGTTTGTCAATTTAGAATTAGGACAAACCTCACCTATGTATATTTATAATTTATTACTTTATAAAAAGATTTTAAAACAAAGAAATGAACTTTTGAAGAAAATTCAAAAAAAAGAGATAAACGATTTTATATTATTAGATGTTATCACCGAGCAATTGTGTGATTATGCAAGTAAAATTATGGTTGAAAGAGAAACATTCATTGATAAACTAAATTCCATTATTAATGGGATACATCAAAAGCTTACTAACAATCAAGAAGTTATAAAAATTAAATATAGAAAATCATACAAAGATGATATGTTTCAAGAACTAAAACAGAAATACAAATATGATGTAATCGTTGGTTCGACTTCGTTAGGACCACATAGAGATGATTTTATAATATTTCTAAATGACGAGGACATTTCTATATATGGATCTCAAGGTCAACAAAGAACAGCTATACTATCTATCAAATTGTCATTAATTGAATTTATAAAAACCCAAACAGGGGAATTTCCAATATTGTTATTAGACGACGTCTTCAGTGAACTAGATAACTTTAGATTAAATAGTTTAGTAGAATATATAAATAGAGATATACAAACATTTGTAACAACTACCGATGTTAGTTTTATAAATGATGAATTAAAAGAAAGAGCAACCCTTTTTCAAGCTGAAAAAGGAATAATAAGGTAGGTGCTTAATATGAGTAATGAATATACTGCGAGTAGTATACAAATACTTGAAGGATTAGAAGCGGTAAGAAAAAGACCGAGTATGTATATTGGATCAACAGGTCCAAGAGGATTACATCATTTGGTGTGGGAAATAGTAGACAACTCTATAGATGAAGCTATGGGTGGTTTTTGTGACCACGTAATTTTAGAGGTGGAACCAGGTAATGTCATTAAAGTTATCGATAATGGTAGGGGTATCCCTACAGGGATCCATCCAAAAAGTGGAAGACCAGCAGTAGAAACTATTTTGACTACTTTACATGCTGGTGGGAAGTTTGACAACGATTCATACAAGGTATCAGGAGGACTTCACGGAGTTGGAGCTTCGGTAGTTAATGGACTAAGTGAGTGGCTTGAAGTTGTTATCCACGAAAACGGAAAAATCCATCGCCAAGTTTACGAAAGAGGAGTTCCTAAATTTGATTTAGAGACTTTAGGCGATACTGACAAGACTGGAACGATAACTAGATTAAAACCAGACACTCAAATATTCACTGAAACAGATGTGTTCGACTATGAGACACTTAGAGCTAGGGTTCAACAATTAGCATTCTTAAACAAAGGATTAAGCATTACAGTTAGAGATGCTAGAACTGAAGATGTTGTTGAATTTAACTATAAATATGATGGTGGGATATCGGAATATGTAACTTTCCTTAATGCAAACCGTGAAACACTACATTCTGAAGTGATTTCGTTTGAAGAGAAAATAGATGATATTGTTGTTGAGATAGCTATGCAGTACCACAATGGGTATTCTGCTAATCTTTATTCATTTACCAACAACATTCACACCCACGAAGGTGGAACGCATGAAGAAGGATTTAGAAGCACTTTAACAAGAGTGTTAAATACTTATGCGAAAAGTAACAATATATTTAAGAAAGATGAGGCACTAACTGGAGATGATTCGAGGGAAGGTTTAACAGCTATAATCTCTTGTAAACATCCAGATCCTCAATTTGAAGGTCAAACAAAAACAAAATTAGGAAACTCAGAAGTAAGAAAAATATCTTCTCAAGTAACTGCAAAAGGTTTAGAGAGATTTTTAATGGAGAATCCTGAGAGTGCTAAAATTATAATTGAAAAAGCTTTACTAGCATCTAGAGCTAGATTAGCTGCAAAAAAAGCTAGAGAAGCTACGAGAAGAAAATCACCTCTTGATTCTTTAGGGTTTGCATCTAAATTAGCAGATTGTAGAAACAAAGATCCTGAGAAAACCGAACTATACATAGTCGAGGGAGACTCAGCGGGTGGATCTGCTAAACAAGGAAGAGAAAGTGAATTTCAAGCTATTCTTCCACTAAGAGGTAAAGTTCTTAACGTTGAAAAGACTAGACTAGATAAAATCTTAGGTAACAAAGAAATTATATCTATGATTCAAGCTTTCGGAACAGGGATCGGCGAAGAATTTGATGTTGAAAGAACTAGATATCATAAAGTAATAATTATGACCGATGCAGATGTTGATGGTGCTCATATTAGAACTTTATTATTGACTTTTTTATATAGATACATGAAACCACTTATAGAACATGGATACATATATATTGCGCAGCCGCCATTATTTAAGGTTTCATATGGTAAAAAGGTAATTTATGCGTACTCAGATAATCAATTAGAGGAAATAATTAAACAAAACGAAAATAGTAAACCAGTTCTTCAAAGATACAAAGGACTTGGAGAAATGAACGCAGAACAATTGTGGGATACGACAATGGATCCTGAAACAAGAACTTTATTAAGAGTTAATTTAGAAGACGCTATAGAAGCAGACAGAGTGTTTAGTATGTTGATGGGTGACGAGGTTGAACCAAGAAGAAACTTTATCCAAGACAACGCTAAATACGCTTCTAATATTGATGTATAGGAGGTAGGACATGAGTACATATGACAATATAAAAGATATTAGCATCTCGAGTGAGATGAAAGAATCGTTTTTAAACTATGCAATGAGTGTAATTGTTGCGCGTGCACTACCAGATGTAAGAGACGGGCTAAAACCGGTTCATCGACGTATACTTTATGGTATGAGTGAATTAAACATGCAACCGAATAGTGCTTATAAAAAATCTGCACGTTTAGTTGGGGATGTTATGGGGAAATATCACCCACATGGTGATAGTAGTATCTATGAAGCGATGGTAAGAATGGCGCAGCCATTTAGTTACCGTAACATGTTAGTTAACGGACACGGAAACTTCGGGTCTATAGATGGTGATGGGGCCGCGGCTATGCGTTACACTGAGGCTAAAATGACCAAAATCACTATGGAAATGCTTAGGGACATCAACAAAAACACAATTGACTTTAAAGACAATTATGATGGATCCGAAAGAGAACCAAGTGTTTTACCAGCAAGATTTCCAAACTTGCTTGTTAATGGAGCTACAGGTATTGCTGTAGGGATGGCGACGAACATACCACCACATAACTTAACTGAGGTTATCGACGGAGTGTTAGCTACCGTAGAAAATCCAGAAATTGAAATAGAAGAATTGATGGACTATATAAAAGGACCTGATTTCCCAACAGGCGGAGAGTTACTAGGGTTATCAGGACTTAGACAAGCGTATCTTACAGGTAGAGGTTCAATTGTTATTAGAAGTAAATGCAACATTATTGAACATAAAAATGGTAAGAAATCAATTATTGTTACAGAGATACCTTACCAAGTTAATAAATCCAAATTGATTGCAAAAATAGCTGAGTTAGCTAAGGAAAAAAAAGTTGAAGGAATCACTGAGTTAAGAGATGAATCTAATAGAAAAGGAATTAGAATTGTTATTGAATTAAGAAGAGATGTTAATGCAGATGTAATGCTAAACAACTTATATAAATTCACTCAATTACAATCATCGTTCGGTATGAACATGATTTCTTTAGTGAAAGGTCAACCTCAAAGACTAAACCTAAAACAAATGATAACGTACTATATAGAACATCAAATTGAAGTTATAGTAAGAAGATCTCAATTCGATTTAGATAAAGCGTTAGCAAGAATTCACATTGTTCAAGGATTACTAATTGCACTAGAGAACATAGATAGAATAATAAAAATAGTTCGCGCTTCAGCAACTGATGAGATTGCTAAGGTGCAACTAATTGAGGAATTTTCACTATCTGATATTCAAGCTAGAGCGATTTTAGATATGAGACTGCGTCGATTAACAGGTCTTGAAAAAGAAAAATTAGAGAACGAGAAATCAGCTCTAGAAGATACAATTGGAACTTTAGAAAACATATTAGAATCTAAAGATAGACAAAACTCCATCTTAATCGAAGAGATTACAGAAGTTCAAAGAAAATATGGAGATGAACGTCGTACTGAAATAAATCTTACCGATTCACTGAGTATTGAAGATGAAGATTTAATCCCAGTTGAAGATGTTATTATAACAATCACTAACAAAGGTTATATCAAGAGAATTACTGTTGATACATATCGAACGCAAAATCGCGGTGGTAGAGGATTAACCGGTCAGAAAACATACGAAGATGATTTCGTTGAACACATTTTGTACACTTCTACTCATGATACGATTACTTTCTTCAGTAATGTTGGTAAAGTGTATCGAATGAAAGGATATGCGATTCCTTCTGCAGGTAGAACATCTAAAGGATTGCCTTTAGTAAACCTACTTAAGTTTGGTGAAGGAGAATCACTTTCTACTGTACTGAGAATAAGTGAGTTTAAAGAAGGACAATACTTACTATTTGGTACAAAAAGAGGATTAGTGAAACGAACTGATATTAGAGCTTATGCAAACATAAGATCTAATGGGCTTAGAGCTATTAGTTTACGTGATGGAGATGAATTACTTAAAGTTAGAATTACTGATGGGACTAGAGATATCATTATGGGAGCATCTAGTGGTAAAGCGATAAGGTTTAATGAAAGTGATGTTAGAGAAATGGGTCGAGTTACTTCCGGTGTTAGAGGAATTAAAATAGGTAGCGAAGAGGAAGTAGTTGGAATAACAGTTATAAATGAAGAAAGACAAGAAATATTAGTGGTTACTGAGTACGGTTATGGTAAACGTACAAAGGTAGAGGAATACCGTTTGCAAACTAGAGGTGGAAAAGGTGTTAAAACCCTTAACACTACAGAGAAAAACGGTAGTCTAGTTTCACTAAGAAGTGTATCTGAAAAAGACGATCTGATTATCATTACCAATAAAGGAATGCTTATCCGAATGGATGTTGGACAAATATCTAAAACAGGAAGAGCAACACAAGGAGTAAGGTTGATTAGACTAAACAATGAACACTTAGTTTCTACAATCGCACTTGTTCCAAGAACCGAGGAAGATGAGATCGTAGAAGATCAAGTAGTTAACCAATAAAAGGGCATAGCCCTTTTTTGTTGCCATGACATTGAAAATTTAGTAGAATAAAGAGGTGAGGTGGAGATATGCCGAAGTTTTTAGTGGATAGTTTATCATTAGAGTTATTAAATTTTAAAAAGAGGAAAAAGAATATTAAAGGACATCCGATTCTTTACATCCTTGTTACTTTTGTTTGCATTTTATCTATAGACATGATCTACAGATATGTTAATTATGATTTGTTTATTGATCCAAGTTATATTCATATGCTTGTTTTTGATTTAACGTGGAGTTTGATTATAGTTTCAGTTTTATTGCTCTTACCGGAAATGTTTAGAAAGGTACTTCTGTTTATAATAATTTTAGTTTTTATAGTGGCAGGATTTGCCCAATCAGTTTCTTCTATACTTATGGGTGGAGTAATGTCGTCATCTGTGCTTGTTGATGCTCCTGAGGGAACTGTATTTACTAGATTGGTATTAGGAACATTAACAGCCGATTTGTTTTATTACATAATTCCATTTGCACTCATTTCATCTTCAATGTTTTTTAGAATGAGATTAAGTGCCCCTGTTAAGAAAACTATGATTATTTTTGGACTTACAATTGTTTCTATTGTTGGTACTGGTTTTTATACTTCTCGTGACATTTTCAATAATCAAGTTGAATCTACAGATAACTTAGAAAAATTTATCTATCTTGAAGAGCACGATGTAGTTGCTACAAGATTAGGAATAACAACTTACACACTCAAAGATATTTATAATAACCTTTTAGGATTGAACTCAAATCTTTATAATCTAGAGAATGACAAATCAAACTTATTAGGACAATTAGAAGGGTATCTAAGTCAAACTGTACACAACACAAGTGATTATACAGGAGTATTTAAAGACAAAAATTTGATTTTGATTCAAGTGGAGAGTCTTGATCACATTGCTGTGAACCCAGAGGTTATGCCTACATTGGCTAATTTAAAAGCTACAGGAATGAATTTTAAGAATTTTATCTCGCCATTATATATGAGAACAACAAGTGATATAGAGTTTGCTGTTCAAACAGGGATACCTCCATCAGGGTTAAATACAAATAGTATAAGCGATTGTGGTGGTAATGTGTATCCTAATGCAATAGTCAACTTGTTTAATGATACAAGGTACACGACTGCATCTTTTCATAATTACGACGATTCGATTTATCCTAGAAATGAATTTTATGACAATTTGGGATCCGACTAATATATGGATATAGAAGATTTAGATCTGAAGAAAGTGATGTGGCCAAGCGACGTAGAACTTATTGAAAAGACAGTAGATCTTTTCATAAACGAGCCGAGATTTTTCGTAAACTATATATCTGTATCAAGTCATGCCTATTATGATATGACAAACCCTAATGTTGCGAGGAATTATCATTTGTTTGAAAATATGGAAGTTTCGCAAGAATTGAAGTACTATTATTCTGATATTAGAGAATTTGATAATGCGCTGAATACTTTGATTTTAGAACTTACCAAGAGTAGTAGACTTCTAGATACTGTAATCGTAATATACGGTGACCATTTACCACTAGGACTTTCTCAAGAAGAGATCCAACAGCAAATGGAAGGATCAAGAGAAGGTATAGACATTAATAAAGTACCTATGATTGTTTGGACACCAAATATTGATCCTGAAATAATAGAAGAACACATTTCACCCATCGATATTTCACCAACTCTTTCTAACATGTTTGGATTGAAAACTGATTACACTAGTTATATTGGAACAGATATTTTTACATCAGGTAACAATGTTGTTTTCTTTAGAAATAGAAGTTGGATTTCCAATGCTGGATCGTACGATTCTATAACTCAAGAATTTACAATTTATGATGAAAAATATATGACTGATTTCTTAATGGATTACGTAAGAAGAACGAACAAAATGATTGAGGACAAATACACTTATTCTAGAATATTATTAGATAGAAATTATTTTATGCAAACAAAAATTTGATTATTTAGCACACTTCATATACAATATAGTAAATCAGTGAAGAGGACTAATAACTTGTGATACTTTTTAAGAGAGTTTGTGGATGGTGTGAACAAACAAAGTTAGAAGCGAATCAACCTTCGAGAGGAATTTGGAAACTAAGTACAAGTTCACGGCAGTTACCGTTATAACATAAGTGCGTGAAGGTTTTCACGAACTAAGGTGGTACCACGATGTATAATCGTCCTTAGAGAATTTCTCTAGGGATTTTTTTTTATTTTTAAAGGAGGATACAATAATGCTAGACATAAGGTTATTAAGAGACAATCTTGAGGATACAATCCGCAGGCTAGAGTTAAGGAACAAAGATTTTAGTTATTTAAGAGATGTTGCTAACTGGGACAAGGAAATAAGAATCATTAAGACACAAGTTGAACAGTTGAAGGCCAAAAGAAATGATTCTTCAAAAAAGATAGGTACTTACAAAAGAGAAGGTAAAGATGTTTCAGAGATCATGAACGCGGTTACTAATATAGGAGAGGAAATCAAAGAACTAGATGATAAAAAAAGTAACTTAGAGACGAAAATAACGGATGCATTGCTAAACACACCTAACGTTCCACATGCAGGAGCGATTCAGGGTATTGATGAATCTATGAATCAAGAGATAAAAACACATCTTCCTCCAACAAGTTTCGATTTTGATGCCAAACCCCATTGGGATTTAGGTGTCGAACTGGATATTCTTGATTTTGAAAGAGGTGCCAAAATAGCCGGATCTAGATTTACGGTTTATAAGGGTCTTGGAGCTAGGCTAGAAAGAGCTTTGTATTCATTTATGATGGATGTCCATGCAATTCAAAGTGGTTATACAGAAATAATTCCACCATACATTGTCAACGCAGAGAGTTTATTTGCTACAGGGCAACTTCCTAAGTTTGCTGATGATTTGTTTAAACTAGAAGTTGAGGATAAGGAGTATTATTTAAATCCCACTGCCGAAGTGCCTACTATTAATCTACATAGGGATGAGATTTTAGAAGGTGATGATTTACCTATAAAATACGTTTCTTTTACAACAGCATTTAGAAAAGAAGCTGGTTCTGCCGGAAGAGACACAAGAGGGATCATAAGACAGCATCAGTTTAATAAAGTCGAATTGATTAGATTTTGCTTACCAGAAGACGGATATAGTATGTTAGATGAAATGCTTAGAGATAGTGAGAAGATTTTACAACAGTTAGAGTTACCTTATAGAGTTGTGGAGTTGTGCACAGGCGATTTGGGTGCCTCTATGGCTAAGACGTACGACATCGAAGTGTGGTTACCAAGTTACAATACGTATAGAGAGATTGCTTCGATATCTAATGCTGAAGCTTATCAATCAAGAAGAGCAAATATTAGATTCAAACGAGATGAGAAAAGTAAGCCGGAATTGGTACACACACTAAATGGATCGGGATTAGCAATAGGAAGAACAGTTGTAGCAATACTAGAAAACTATCAACAAAAAGATGGAACTGTACTGATACCTAAAGTTTTAGTTCCGTATATGAACTGTGATATTATTAAATAAAGGGGGATGTTAAAATGTTCGAAAGGATTAAAAGGTTAAATTTTAAGACAGTTCGACATAATTTAGTGATCGCTGCATTTGATGGAAAAAACAACTTTGGAGATCTAGATGAACTGTTTGGAGGTAAATTTAGTAAAAGAATTAAAAAAGGCCAAATTTCTTCGAAAGTAGGAGAAGTTACGGCAGTTACAATTTTTGAAAAGATTAATACAGAAGTAATATATTTCGTGGGTATGGGAAAACCTTCAGAACTTGATTTTTCTAAAGTTAGGAAATCATTTAGTAAACTGGGAAAAACCATCGAAAAGGGATCAATTGTCGTCTTAGATTCTTTTCTAAATAAAAAAGTTGAGTTAAGTGAGATGGCTGAACTTATAGCTGAAACCATTACTATCTCAAGATATAAATTCGATGATATGAAATCTAAAAAAGTAGAAAAAGAAGATTTTGATATCTTGTTTAATTGCAAAGTGGATTATTCATCTGAATTTGCTAAGGGAATGATTTTAGGTGAAGCTACTAATAATGCAAGATCACTTGTAAACACTCCACATAATCATTTAAACGCTGAAGGAATCGCAGAATATGCAATGAATTTAGCTAGTGAAAATCAGCTAGAAATTAAAATTTATGATAAAGATGAAATAGTAAAAATGAAAATGGGAGCTTTCTTAGCCGTAAACCAAGGTTCTCTAGTACCGACTAAACTTATAGTTATTAAGTATCAAGGAAAAAAAGTTTGGGACAATCCAGTCGCTTTGGTTGGAAAAGGATTAATGTTTGACTCGGGTGGATATAACTTGAAATCTAACAGTAAAAATATGAAAACAGATATGGCCGGATCAGCAACAGTTTTAGGAGCTATAGAAGCTATTTCCAAACTTAAACTCGATGAAAACATTATGATGGTTATTGCTGCGACTGATAATATGATAGGGAAAGAAGCTTTTTTACCCGATGATGTAATAACTGCAGCAAATGGAAAAACAATTGAGATTTTTTCTACAGATGCAGAAGGAAGATTGACACTAGCAGATGCATTATGGTTTGCTCAACAAGAAGGTGCTAAGAGAATTATTGACGTCGCTACTTTGACTGGATCTATAGTTGCAGCTTTGGGTGGAGCTTACGTAGGAGCATTTACAAATAACACTCCGTTCCTAAGAAAATTAAAAAACGTAGCAAAAATGACAACAGAGCCTATATGGCATATGCCAATCGGTCCTCATTTCAAAAAATCTATTAAGGGTAAAATAGCGGACATCAATAATGGCGGAGTGAGACTTGGAGGAGCAAGTGCAGCTGCAGCGTTTTTGGAAGAATTTATCGAAAAAGGAACGAAGTGGATACACTTGGATATCGCTGGATCTGCATCTAAGGCAGAAACTGGTGCTACAGGGATTATGGTTAGAACATTAACAAAATTATTCGAATAGGAAAAAAAATAGAAGCATGCAACACGAAGCCTTACAA